>CAJWRP010000082.1 GCA_913046025.1 uncultured Chloroflexota bacterium | reverse complement strand
CTCCCCGTCGGAAGCGTATCTCCCCCGCACATCCTGCATCACGACAATATACCCACGTTCGGCGAGATTGGGACCGATCTCCAACTGCTTTTCAGCACCTTTGTCATAGGGGGTGCGGCTCATTAATCCGGGAAACTGTCCAGGGGCGTGAGGTCGGAACACGTCGGCATACAGGGCAATGCCATCTCTCATTCTGACAGGCACGTTGAAATCAATTTTTACTGAGTACTGATCTGGCATAGTAACCTCGACTTTCGATGACGCTTCATGACAAAAATGAACTATTGGCATGAATTTAGCATAGAGACTATGGTGCGGCAACTGTATATGGATTTCGATTTAGTCGCTCTGCCACCCCTTCAGCTCTTCTTTTAAAAGACGCCTGATACATTTTCAGGCTTCTCTTTTTTTCGGTTCCATGCGAAAGCTCTCTCTGCTAATATTGTCGCCGACGACGACTTCCCATCGCACTAGAGGTACATGACAGATATGCCAGATTCACAGGAATTGAAGTCACTTGCCATGGCGGCGATCGACGCCAAATCCGATGACCTCATCGGTATTGCTGAACACATCCTCAATAATCCAGAGCCTGGATTTCGAGAGGAGAAGACCGCTCGCTTTGTGGAGAGTAAGTTCGACGAGATGGGCATTTCGTATCAGGGCGGCATTGCAATCACTGGAATTAAGGCCGTTTTGGACACAGGTAGGCCCGGACCGACAATCGCCGTCATGGGTGAGCTTGACTCACTCAAGGTGTTGGGACACCCACACGCTAACCCAGAAACATACGCCGCGCACGCCTGTGGTCACCATTGCCAAATTGCCATGATGCTGGGAACCGCCACGGGTCTTCAGGCCAGTGGTGTCTTGGAGCAGTTGTCGGGGCGCATCGTGTTAATTGCTGTACCTGCGGAGGAGTACATAGAGGTGGAGTACCGCGATGATCTTCGCCGGCAGGGCAAGATAGAGTTTCTCGGAGGCAAGCCTGAATTCATTAGGCTTGGCGCTCTGGACGACGTAGACATGGCCATGATGACCCACACCTCGGCCAGTGCAAATGAAGGCAAGATCGCATTTGGCGGCACCAACAACGGCATTGTGGCCAAGCGAATCCAGTTCTTGGGGAAAGCCTCTCACGCGGGAGGAGCACCTCACGCCGGTGTGAATGCCCTTAATGCGGCAATGATTGCTCTATCAGGGATTCATGCTCAGCGGGAGACGTACCGAGACCAGGATACGGTCCGAATTCACCCGATCATTACTCAGGGCGGTGTTGCAGTAAGTTCTATACCCGCAGACGTCCGCATGGAAACCTACGTCAGGGGCAAGTCTGTGGAAGCATTCTTGGCTGCCAGCGTGAAGGTTGATCGTGCGCTTAGGGCAGGCGCGATGGCAGTGGGCGGAAGCGTCAACATCACCACGCTACCTGGCTACCTGCCTATTCAGAGTGACGAGACCATGCTAGGGCTGTATCAGCAGAACGCCACCCAGCTGGTTGGGCAGGAAAACCTTGTCCGTCTAACACATCGAACGGGCTCGACGGACATGGGTGACGTTTCCCAGCTAATGCCTGTTATCCACCCTTATGTGGTGGCAGCAGAAGGCAACGGCCACGGCGCTGACTACATAGTAACCGACTACGAGCTTGGCGTTATTACCGGCGCTAAGGGCATGGCCATGACCGTTATCGATCTGCTTTCTGATGACGCTAGGCTCGCCACCAAAGTTAAGGAAGAATACGACGCTCCTATGACGAAGGAACAGTATCTCTCCTTAATGAGAAGCATGTTCCATGAAGGCTCTTACACAGAATAACCGAGGATTTAAATATGCCTACGATTCAAGAACTGAAAGCCATGGCTCAGGCGGCCATTGATGATCGAACCGACTGGCTTCTCGATATATCAAAAACGATTCTGGTTAACCCTGAGCCGGGTTTTCACGAATACAAGACTGCCTGCTATGTGGGCAGCAAATTGGACGAGTTGGGGATAGCTCACCAAGATGGCATCGCCTTGACCGGCATCAAAGGCTACTTGCGAGGTGGTCAGCCGGGCCCAACCGTAGCTGTCATTGGTGAGCTGGACTCCCTTCGTGTTTTGGGGCATCCTCATGCCGACTCGGAGACCGGCGCGGCTCATGCATGTGGCCACCACTGCCAGATCGGCATGATGCTTGGAGTTGCCGTAGGCCTCATGGCAGCAGGTGTCCAAGAAGAGTTGGCGGGTAGTGTAGCTCTCATGGCCCTGCCGGCAGAGGAGTTCATTGACGTCGGATTCCGGTATGGTCTACACAAAGAAGGCAAGCTGGGATTCATGTCGGGCAAGCAGGAATTCATTCGGCTGGGCATATTTGACGACGTAGACATGGCGATGATGGTGCACACTTCTTCTTCAGCCGAGGATGGCAAGTTTGCTCTAGGCGGCACTAGCAATGGACACGTGACCAAGCTGGTGAACTTCATAGGCACGGCGGCCCACGCGGGAGCCTCGCCGCACATGGGAGTGAACGCTCTTCAGGCGGCGACGGTAGCTCTGAACGCCCTTAACGCGCAGCACGAGACACTGCAAAACGAGAATATCGTTCGCATGCACGGCATAATGACCCACGGCGGCGTGTCGGTCAATTCGGTGCCGGCGGATGTGCGCTACGAGGGGCGTGTCCGCGGCCGAACTTCAGAGGCTATTGCAGATGGCAGCATGAAGATGGACCGCTGCATGCGTGCGGGTGCGCTGATTATGGGCGGCAAGGTTAGCATTGTGACGCTGCCTGGATACATGCCAATGATCAACAATCCTACTATGACAGGCATCTTCCGGGAGAATGCTGAGCAGTTGGTTCCTGCCAACGAGATTATCACGCATCCCGACGATTTGAATCGCGGCGGCTCCACTGACATGGGCGACCTTAGCCAGATCATGCCAGTCATACATCCATACACCGGCGCTGCCATAGGGGCCGGGCATAGCATAGACTACGTTATACAAGACTATGTGCAAGGGGTCATCAACCCCGCCAAAGCTATGGCAATGGCAGTGATTGAGCTGCTAGTCGGAGGCTCTGCAAAAGCCAAGGAAGTCCTAGATGACCACGCGCCTGTGATGACCAAGGAACAGTACGTGAGCTTCCAGAATTCGCGCCTAGTTGAAGAACTCTACGACGGGGCGGAGTAGAGCGGCAAGCAATTAGCCTTCAGCCGTCAGCTTTAAGGAATCACCGTGACTTCGTGGCAGTTGCCGTCACACTTTTCTACCCGCTCCTGACATTACCACGAAGTTTTATCGTTCGTAGTGAGTGCCGATTTCATCGAGCATCCTCTACAAAGTCGAGACCTGTCGAACCGTGAGCCTCAGATAGACCTGGCATTACCTTACATGTCGCCTCGTTTTATAGAAAAATAAATTACGCCACAAACCAGCCTGAAAGCTCTTTGCGGTTGCGCTCAAGCCACGCGTGGTTAAGCTGAATACGCTCCAATGATTGGCGTATTGACCGCTCCGCACCACGGGCAGGATGGTCGGTAAAGAACTTCTCCACGTCCTCGTGCATCTCCAGCGTCGTGAAGCCTGAAGTAATTGAGACGAGCCTCATCAAGGCGAATCCACCCTCCCCGTAGCGCCTGTCCAATTCCGCCCAGTTGTCCTTGAGGAATTGCCAGGCCAAGTTCCGGCCCTGGTGATTGCTGGCAGTTAGGCCAATCACAGAGACTGCGTCATGAGCTCTGATCTCGTCGCCCAGAGCCCTATTCAAGGTCTCCTGTAGAAGCTCAGGCTGTTCAAATCCAGTTAGCCCATACAAGAATCGAACCTTCTCCTCCTGCATGGTTGCCGCCGCCCGCATCTCCCACATAGCGTCATAAGTGGAGCGATTGCCTCTCTTGGCCGCCATACCAAACACGATGCCACGAATATCAGGACTGACAGTAGCCGGATCCTCGGCGTAGGCCGCAAAGCGCGCCGCAGCCTCTCGCAAGGTGTCCTCGTCGTCAGCACCACCGAGATGGTTTAGCACAGTGCTGCGGAGTAGCGTGTCCAGGTGGCCCTCGCCAGGCTTAGGATCCCAGCCGGTTTTTTTGCCCGTCTCTTCCATTATGCTGCGGGAGAAGGCCTGGAACCCGTTATAGAACGACTCTTCCCATACCAAGGTCTCCATGCCACCCATGTTGGACGACAGGTCAGCGCAAACAGGAGCGTTGTCCTCGTTCTTGTAGGCCTCTGCAATAGCCAGAAATTCTGTGGCAGGAATCATGCCTGCCCTGCAAAGAGCGTAGGCATCGTTCTGTATACCAAGCCTGTCGGATGCCGAAAACTCTTTGCTGCGGATGGGACCGGCTAAGCTTAGAAGGTCGTCCGCCGAGTACTTAACGCGATAGAAGCCTGTCTGCTCCGTATTGACCTTGACCCAGGCCTTTTCGCCATCTGGAGCATCTATGGCAGTGGCAATCTCGCGGTCGTTCATCAAAAGAGTCGCGGTGGTTCGGCCTGACTTTATGCCGATTGGTACTCGCCATACCGCAGAGTCATCCTCGTCTGGATTCAGAATATCGTCATACGTGAACTTACGTTGGGACAGATGCACGTCTATTGCGGAAGATGTGCGCTCAAGCTGTACGTCAACTACAGGATAACCCGTCTGCATTACCCAGGTGTCCATAATGTCGGCAACGGGTTGGCCGGATGCGTCACCAAGCGCATTCCAGAGGTCACTCCTCTCAGCATTATCGTACTGGTGTTTGGTGAGGTACTGGTGCAGGCCTCTTTGAAAGGTCTCCGCTCCCAAGAAGGTCTCCAGCATACGCAGTACCGACGCGCCCTTGCTGTAGCTGATGGCGTCGAACAGTTGGCCAATCTCGTCAGGATTATTGACCTCTTGATCTATTGGGTGTGAGTTGCGAAGACCGTCCAGGCTGAGACCTCGGTTGGTATCAGCTGATACGAATTGAGTCCATACCTCCCATTCAGGGAACAGGTTGTCAGTTGCTTTGTCGCCCATCCAGGAGGCGAAGCTCTCGTTTAGCCAGAGGTCGTTCCACCAGGCCATTGTGACTAGGTCACCGAACCACATGTGGGCCATCTCATGGGCGATGATGGAAACTACCGTTTGCCGGGTTCCTGCCGACGTATTGGTCGGGTCTACCAGCAGCGCGGTCTCTCGGTATGTAATAGCGCCCCAGTTCTCCATGGCACCTGCCGCGAAATCAGGAATGGCGATGTGGTCCATCTTGGGCAACGGGTATGGGACACCAAAGTAGTTATTGAAAAACTTCAACAGCCTGATAGAGGCGTCCAGGGCATATCGTCCCTGCTCTTCTCGCCCCCTGGTGGTGAAGACTCTCATCAGAGTGCCGTTGTCACCTGTCTGCTCGATATACGAAAGATCGCCTATGACAAATGCCAACAGGTACGTCGACATAATGGGCGACTCTGCAAAAGTTACGGTCTTGGATCTGCCGGAAGCTGACTCGCTGGTTACCGGCATATTGGAGATCGCGGTCAGGCCTGACGGAATAACAAGCGTCAAGTCGAAAATAGCTTTTAGTGCGGGCTCATCCCAGCACGGAAATGCCCGACGAGCGTCCGTCGACTCGAACTGCGTTGATGCCATCCACTGGTCATTGCCATCGATGTCTCGGTACTGGCTGCGGTAAAAACCGCGAAGCTTGTCGTTGAGATCACCGGTGAAGGCCATATCAAGGGAAGCTGGCCCCTCCGAAAGGCTGCTGCCGAAATCAAATGTAACCGTCTCATGCTCTTCGTCGTAGGAAATATTCTGAGCAGCTAGTCTGTTTCCACTAAAAGTGATGGCACAACTCTGCACTTCAATTTCGATACTGTTCATCGTAATTGAGGAGATTGCTTCTAGGATCTCGACTTCCGTCACCACCCTCCCTTTGAAAGTGAATTCCTGTAGGTCGGGCTCCAGAGTTATCTCGTACCTAACAGGCTTGACGTTTGCTGGCACCAGGATCGCGTTAGATTTCGGCATATAAGTACCCTCTGTGTGTGAGCGATTCAGTTAGGTTGGTGGATTTGGAGAGCTAAGCGCCCTTCCAGTTGGGCTTGCGTTTCTCTGCGAAGGCTCTTGGCCCTTCGAGAAAATCCTCTGAGGCTACGGCCTTCTGATATTCGGTGTAGTTGCGGCTCATGGTAACGTCCAGCGGCCAGCCCAGGCCCGACATGGCCATCTGCTTGCTGGCCCTGGCTGACAAAGGCGCTACCTCCAGTATTTCGTTGGCCCAGCGCTCTGCAGTGGACATGAGGTCTGCCAACGGCACCACCTCGTTAATTAACCCTAGCTTTTGGGCTTCTAGAATCGGGATTCGTCTTGCGGTAAGAAGCATGCCCATGGCAATCTTCAGCGGGATGTGCCGGGGAAGCCTGTGCACTCCGCCTGCGCCAGCTACCAGGCCTACTCGCGGCTCTGGCAATCCTACCTCCGCATGGTCCGCGGCAATGATAATGTCGCAGGCCAGCGCCAGTTCGAAGCCGCCACCTAATGCAAATCCGTTAACGGCTGCGATTATGGGTTTCCAGCACTCGAAGTTGGACGTTATGCCGCCAAACCGGGCAATATCGAGACTACGGTCGCGCCTGCCGTGCTCTGCGGTGTATTTGAGGTCGTTACCTGCGCTGAAGGCTCTTTTGCCTATGCCAGTGACGATGGCAACCCACACATCCGGGTCGTCGCGGAAGTCATTGAATGCGTGGTAAAGCTCTTGGTTGGCCGGAGGGTGAAGAGCGTTCAGCCTCTCAGGACGGTTGATAGTCACGTAGGCGATATGGCCCTTTTTTTCGTAATTTATGAATTCGTAGGTCATGGGCCAACTCCGACGCTTAAATTCTTTTGCTAAACTGGCTAAACTTCGCCCGGAATTGTATCAAAGTTTTGCCAATAACCAAATGAGATTTGAATGCAAAACCAGGCCAGCACGCTGCTTTATATAGGGCTAAGCGCTACCACCGGTCCCGATGGACAACCTGGTCGAGGGAGCGTCGATTGGTTGGACCATAATGTACTCCGTCCGCCAGAAATCCCACGGGTAACAATGCTGCAGTTTCCACGTTTTCAGGTATGCCCAGGATTTCCTTTACCTCAGCCTCATATGCCTTGTGAAAGGTTGTCAGCACACTGCCTAGTTCCAGAGCCCTAGCCGCCAGCAGGATATTCTGCACGGCTGGGTATATGGACGCGCCCGTCGTTAGCCCGGTTGACCCGCCATGGGAAATACAGGCGAGAATCAGCACCGGGGCCTCTCCCAGATGGTCAACTAGGTAAACCGCCGAGTTGAAAAGCTTCTTGTTCTCTGCCTCTACGTACTGTATTCGCGGAATGGCTGCGCGCCCCGCCTTCTGGTAAATGTCGCCAAGCTGCCGCCTCAGTTCCGGGTCTTTTATCACAAGAAACGACCACTGCTGCTGGTTGGTTCCGCTGGGCGCACGGATAGCAGCCTCCATTAGCTGTGCAATCAAATCGTCTGGCACGGGGTCCGGTTTGAGGTATCGGATCGCCCTCTGGGTATTCATGGCCTCAAACAGGCCAATATCAGCGCTCATAGGTTATCTCCTCGAATCGTAATTCATAGGCCATGCCATTATAAAGGAGGTCGGCCCGGCATTCATGTTCCACTTCACAACCCCTTTTTGCATTCGTCTGCTAGAATCCGCAGGTCGAATTTCCAACCTCCAACCTCCAACAAAGGTTAGGCTGGGATCAATCGATACGATTGACGACCAGGAGGCGATCAAAATGAAGGTCGGAACGAACGTCCAGGGCAGGGGAATTCGTCAGATACCCGAGGATACAACCCAGGCCGAAGAACTGGGATACGACTTCATCTCCACAAACGAGACCAAGCACAACCCATTCCTGGCCGCCACGTTGGCTTCTGAGCACTCGACAACCATGAACGTGAGAACGTCTATAGCCCTGGCCTTCGCTCGAAGCCCCATGGATACGGCTTACATGGCTTGGGACCTACAG
>CAJWRP010000081.1 GCA_913046025.1 uncultured Chloroflexota bacterium | reverse complement strand
CCCGCCATTGCAGCACGAACGCTGGACCTGAACCTAACGTGCCTGGGCTACGGCGGCAACTGTCACTTGGAGCCCATGATGGCCAGGATGATCCGAGACCTTCCTGCAAACTACCTCTCCATGAAAGTAGGCATCAATGTTCAGGGACACAGTAGCTTGAGCTCTCGCACATTCAGGCCAGCCATCATCGGTTTCGTACAGATTCTCAGAGAGAAACACCTGGAGACGCCCCTGGCAGTAATATCACCGATCTTCTCACCGCCACTGGAGACCAACAATAATGCAGTGGGCTTCAATCTGACCGACATGCGACAGGAGGTGGCTCAGGCCGTGGCCGACTTGAAGTCTTGTGGCGATGCCAACGTTCACTACGTGGATGGTCTGAAGCTGTTCGGCAAAAATCTCGGGCACATGCTGCCCGACGACCTGCACCCCAATGCAAAAGGATACAAACTTATGGGACAGAATTTTGTAAATGAGGTTGCAAAGCCGGTGTTCAAGCTGTGATTGGATAGCCGCTTTGGACTTCGAACTTAAAGCAACTACAGAGCAGGGATTGCGGTTCGTAACGCTGTGCGAGCTACACGCCACTGATTTTGCACAGCGCGCCGGCGACCACGACCGAAATGGATCCTTTGCCTTCGAGAACATCGATGACCTAAAGGGCAGTGGCGTCATGGGCGCCTGCGCCCCAGAAGACCTGGGTGGTCTAGGCGTCGAGTCGGTGCACGACTTTGCGGTCGGCATAAGCCGGCTGGGTAGGGGAGACGGCTCCACAGCCATAGCCTCCACAATGCACATGTTCCGTCCTTGGCGACTGACACGTCGCCTCAAGGTTCTACGCGCCACCGACGATGCTGCAGCTTCCGGCATAGAGGCCAGCCTTCGGGACATGGCGTCTGGCAAGACTGTGGTGGCAGCGTTACTTTCCGAAGCTGGAACTAACCTGGTTCACCCCATGGTTGAAGCCACCAAGACCGACGGAGGCTGGCTGCTTAACGGTCGCAAGATATTCGCAACCCTGTGCGAGGCGGCCACCGTGTTTGAAATCACGTGTCGCTTCCAAGATGCGTCGGGAACATACCAGCGAGCTATTGCCAATGTGTCCAGCGATGCCAAAGGCTTAGAAATCCAAAACGACTGGGATGCCATGGGCATGCGAGCATCTGGCAGTCACAGTGTCCAGATTTCGGACTGCTTCGTTCCCGAGTCGGCTCTGGTTGTGGCAAGCCCTTGGGGAGTGTGGAACGAGGGCATCCTGGTCAGCACCGGCGTAATCAACCTGGCACTCGTGGCGGCCTTCATGGGCATAGCTGAGCAGGCCCATGACATCGCCATGACCTCTATCAAGGGACGACGGCGGGGATTCGACCGGACTGCCCTGGCTGACAGTCCTGGAATCCAGCATGCTGTAGCGGAGATGGAGATTGACTTGGCTGCGGCCCGCGCCATATTGGGAAGATCGGCCAAAGCAGCGGACGACTACCTTTCGACACACGCCGATTCCGAAGTAATGCTGGCGGACCTCCTGGACATGGCCAAGGACATTCAGGTAGCGAAATGGTTCGTTACAAGGAAGGCTGTGGACATCGTAGACAAGGCCATGACCTTGTCAGGCGGCTCCGGGTACCTGGGCTCGAATACCCTCTCCAGGCTCTACAGAGACGTACGCGCAGGTCCTTTCATGCAGCCATTCTCCCCTCATGAGGCCTTCGAGTTCATAGGCAGGGTTACCCTGGGTAGTTTTAAGTAAAAAGCAAGGGACGGGCCTGAAAAGCCCGTCCCTTATATTGAGTTAACGTCTGTTAGTTACCAAAAAGCTATGCCGCACCCTCCATGGTTGCTTGCTTCTCTTCTTCCGTCTCCGGCAATGGGCCTTTCCACTTGCAGGTGAGGCAGCGGGCGTTCTCCCGGCCAGAGGCCACCAGCATCGCGTCGCACTCTGGGCACTCCTGCGGTATAGGCCTCTGGTTCAGAGCGAATTTGCAGTCAGGATAGCCCGTGCAGCCATAGAATATCTTACCGTTGCGACCCTTTTGCCGCCGCTGCACGATGTCCTTGCCGCATTCAGGACAGGGTACCCCCACACGAATGATGATCGGCCTGGAATGCTTGCACTCCGGGAAGCCGCTGCAGGACATGAAGCGCCCGAAGCGACCTGACTTGATAACCATTGGCCGTTCGCACTCTATGCAGACCTCGTCCGTCTCCTCATCGATCTGGTCTCTAGGGACTCGTTCCGCCTCTTTCATGGCCTTTTCGATGGACTTGTCAAATGGCACATAGAAGTCTTTGAGCATAGGCTCCCACTCCTGCTCCCCTTCCGCGACGTTGTCCAACTGGTTTTCAATCTTGGCGGTAAAGCCAATATCCATAATGTCCGGGAAGTGAGCTTTCAGCAGCTCCGTCACAGCGATACCTAGCTTGGTGGGAATAAATCTTCCCTGCTCCTTCAGTACGTAGTCCCTATCAACAATGGTAGCCATGATAGGCGCATACGTGCTGGGACGTCCGATGCCCTGGTCTTCCAGGGTTCGAATCAGCGTGGCCTCTGAGAATCTGGGAGGCGGCTGTGTGAAGTGCTGGTCTGGAGACAGCGCAAGGCAATCCAGGGCATCTTCTTTGGCTAGCAGAGGTAGAGGCGCAGTCTCTTCGTTTTCGCCTGCGGAGTCGTCAACATCTTCCATGTACAGGGTTCGGAACCCTGCAAACTTGAGGACGGAGCCGCGAGCCCTGAAATCGTACTTGGTATCCGACTTAACGCTGGATGCCTCAATCTCAATCGTAGTCGAGTCGAACAGAGCATCGCTCATCTGGCTCGCCACCATGCGCTTCCAAACCAGATCGTACAGCCTGAACTGCTCGCTGCTCAGGTGGGAGCGAATCGCCTCCGGCGTCCTCAGAATCGAGGTAGGCCTGATAGCCTCGTGTGCTTCCTGGGCACCCTTTACCTTCTTGGTGTATACCCTGGGTTCACTGGGAAGGAATTTTGCACCATACTGGCTCTTGACGTAGTCAATGGTGTCCTTAAGTGCAACGTCTGCCACAGTGGTTGAGTCTGTTCTCATGTACGTGATGAGGCCAACCAAGCCCTCGTCACCAATCTCCATGCCTTCGTAAAGCTGCTGGGCCACCTGCATGGTACGTCGTGCGGTGAACCTGAGCTTACGCGACGCCTCTTGCTGCATCGTCGAGGTTATGAATGGCGCTGACGGCCTGCTCTTGGTCTCCCGCTTACGTACTGACGACACCACATAGTTGGCACCCTCAAGATCGCTTGTTAGTTCAGAAGCACGTTCCCCATTAAGGATCTCCATCTTCTTCTTATCGCCCTTGAGCGAGTGAAGACCGGCCTTGAACTGGATACGCTTACTAGCTATATCGCTGTGTTTGGCCATATTGGCGTCTAACGTCCAGTATTCCACTGGCTCGAAGGCGTTAATCTCCCACTCACGATCAACCACAATACGCAGCGCAACAGACTGTACACGCCCGGCCGATAGGCCTCGGCGAACCTTGCCCCATAGCACGGGGCTGAGACGATAGCCCACAAGCCTATCGAGAATTCGGCGGGCCTGTTGAGCGTTGATTAGGTCATGGTCTAACTCGCGTGGGTTATCGAAGGCCTCTTTTACAGCCTCCTGAGTTATCTCATGAAAGACTACGCGCTTGATCTTATTAGGGTTAATCTTGATGGCATTTATGAGATGCCACGAGATGGCCTCGCCCTCGCGGTCAGGGTCTGTCGCTAGGTACACGGTATTCGCGGCCTTGGAGGCCTTGCGCAGCTCAGTCAAGATTTTTTTCTTGTCCGGCAGCACGTCGTAAGTGGCATGGAAGCCTTTTTCATCGATCTCTACACCCATTTTGCCTTTGGGAAGGTCACGGACGTGGCCCATAGATGCCAACGCCTCGTACTTATTGCCCAGGAACCGCCCAACTGTGCGGGCCTTTGCTGGTGACTCTACTATTACTAAATCTTTCGCCATTTCCTACACTTTCACGACTGTTTGATATTCGGCTGAAGCCTCTTTAAGTCTGATGTAATTCATTCCACCAACCTGCCTGACCAAGCCTTTTAGCTCCATCATAGCGAGAATCCCACTGACCAATGAGATACCCAATCCGACGTTTCGTATAACCTCATCAATGTGAATGGGGTCGAAAGTGACGTATTTCAGCACCTTGGACTCATTCTCAGGGAATAGCGCAGCCATTCTATCTGTTGACCTAGTGAGGAGATGTACAACTCTTCAAGAATATCACTGCAATTCGTTACAAGCTTAGCACCAGATTCTTTGTTTAGCCAGTTGGTACCTTCAATGTTAGGACGCGAAATATCACCTGGCACCGCAAAGACTTCTCTATTTTCTGCCAACGCCAGTCCGGCTGTAATTAGCGCGCCACTCTACAGCGAGCCCTCAATCACCAGAGTGCCTAGTGACATGCCAGCCATGATTCGGTTGCGGCGCGGAAAGTTGCAACCGCCTGGCTTCGTCCCCAGTGGATGCTCCGAAACCAGCGCTCCGTTTTCCACGATGCGCTCAGCCAGGTTGGCGTGTTAACCAGGTTATATCACATTCTCCCCACTGCCCATTATTGCAAGCGAGCGCTGACCGGCATCCCACGCCGCCCTGTGTGCAATGCCATCAACACCCCTGGCCAGGCCACTCACTGCGGTTACACCAGCCACGGTAAGATCGTGTGACAAACTGTCGGCTATACCACGACCATATGCAGAGAATTCCCGCGTACCAACCACGTATACGGACCGCTCATCGTCAGACCAGAGCGCGCCACGCACATAAAGCATAGGAAGAAGATCGTATATGTCCTATAGTCTTGCTGGATAATCAGAGTCATTCCACGTTAAAGCACGTACTCCGGTCTTGTTAAGACGCTCGGTCTCTTCATCGGGGCTCAGGGGGCTCCTGCAAATGGTAATAAATAAGGTAGTGCGCTTGTCCCGACCCACCGCATGAAATTCGGCACCAGTAGCCGCCGCCCACGCCTGATCCAGCGTGCCAAAGTAGCTCTCCAGCAGTTTGAACCTGGCCCTTCCGATGCCAGACACCCGGCCAAAGGCCAGTCAATATTTTAGCTTTTCATCTTCCATTTTCTTATAGAGTTTTCGGAGTGATAATTTTAGGCTATGCGAGAAATGCATCAATCCGCGTTCTTGGGCAACGAACGGAGAAAATAATGCATCTGATGGTGATTGCGCAATAGTCGATTCACAAGCTCGCGTGCAGGGCACACGTTGCCACAGAAGATATACCAATGTGCGGGCGCGATTTATTTTGATAAGCACGGTCCCCATGAAATACCTAATTGAGATGCTGGGAAATTAGGTGGGGAAAGGGGCAGTGGCGGAGAGGATGGGATTCGAACCCATGGTACCGTTAAGCACACACGATTTCCAGTCGTGCCTATTCGTCCACTCTAGCACCTCTCCGCGTGGGGACGTCTTCTGATTGTAAATGGAACGGAGCCTAATTGGAAAGACTTCGACACGCGCAAATATCCGAATTAAGATCCTTGTAGCTATCGGCGTCGGCTGCGCTGGTATATATTGATGAACTCTTGCAATGACGTGCCCCTCACTGCTTTGCCGATCACGTCCATAAGCAGATCATCGACCTTCTTGAATCGCACACAGGGTTTCCCGCGATCCATCTTGCGGCCACTGGCCTCGAATTCAGCGTCGAACTGCCGGGCCTTTTCTTCGTCGCCGTAAATGGACATGAGATACAACGACTTATAGTTCTTCTGGGACGCCAATGAGATGTACATTAGCGTCTTGCCATTGTAAGTTTTCGGGGAAGATTCCAGCGGCACAACGTAGCTGATAATGCCGAACTGAACTGTCTCCAGATAGCCTTCCGGCAGGTTATCCAAAATAGCCTTGCGCACTTCTGAAATCGATGCCCGCCGATCTTCGGTAAGTGTCGAGAGGTACTGGTCTGCAGTAGCGGCTTCGCTCTTCAGCCTCGCTGTAAAATTCTATTCAAGAACATGGCGGAGAGAGTGGGATTCGAACCCACGATGAGCCTAAACCCATACCGATTTTCGAGACCGGCGCCTTCGTCCACTCGGCCATCTCTCCAGGTACGTCGAAAAATTATATCACAGCAATTTCAAGATCCGTTGCGAGAGGGTACAAAAAAATATCGCCCTTTTCGGCTATTGACCCTTATCATCCATGTGAACTATAGCTTTGGGAGGCCGGTGATGGCTGTAGACCAGGATTTTTTGAAGCAAGTACAGGGCTGCTATCACCAATTGATGGCTTGGAGTACCGGACCATGTTCGGAGATTTTGGCGTGTACCAAGACGCCGACATGCTTGGCCTAATCTCCCGCTCCCCCTCGACGCTTTACTTCAAGATAGGGGCTTGAACCGGGAGGCCACTATATCCTTTGGCTGCCCAACGTTCTGCCTAATGCCCTATTACCAGGTACCTGACAGCGTACTGGATGACTCCGGCACAATGCAGGAGTGGGCAGTTCTAGCCGTGGAAATAGGCCACCTCAGTAAGATCAAGAAAAAGGGTTAATTTACTAATCCTTTTTTATCTGTTCAGTGAATCAGGAAATCATAGGTAGAACAAACTCCTCCACTGCTACCGCCAGCCCATCCTCGTCCACCGAAGGCGCGATGTAGTCGGCCAGTGCTTTGAGTTCATCTGGTGCTTCCTTCATGGCGATATTAAGTCCGCAAGCCTCAAACATGGGCATGTCGTTGTAACTATCGCCCGCCGCTATCATGCCTGCAGCCTCGCACGACAGAATTTGTCCAAGCCTTTTAGCCGCAGTCCCCTTCGTGACACCCTTCGCAGTGAAGTTCACCGCCCAAAGACCGTTGTAAGGTAAATAGGCTTTGACAGCCTGAATCTCCGGGTGGGCCTCAAACTGAGCTATCAACTCGTCAGCGAAGCTCTCGACAACATCGATGGTCGAGACGCGAGTCACGCTCCATCTGGAGATTTCATCAGGACTGGTTACTGTACCTCCTGGATGTGTGGCGAGAATAACTGCCTCGCGACTAACCAGAGCATCGACGACATCCTTTGCATTGCCTTGACCTATCGGCGCACTCCACAACTGGTTGCCTGTAATAGGGTCCAAGATCAAGGCGCCATTGTCGCAGATCTGTGGTGTTGTTAATCCAAGCTGCCTTGAAAAGTTGAGGGCGTCTCCAGGTTCCCGCCCCGTGGCAATACACACAGGCAACCTTTTAGATAGGTGGCGAATGGTTTCTTCTACCCGTGGGGCAATTTTCTCATCCCGTCCGAGAAGTGTGCCGTCCAGGTCAACGAGAAATGCTGCGATATTATTCGTATCAGAAATTACCAAGGGTTAATACCAGAACTGGATCATCGCTGGTTTCCACCAGTGACGCGTAGCTCGGTTCCAGATACCCACTTCGCGGCAGGACTAGCCAGGTAACGCACAGCCTCACCAACATCGCGAGGCGCGCCGAATCCCAGAGGATAGTCCTTGCGCCGTTCCATCATAGTCTCCGGACTCCAGCCGAAGTCACGAGAGATTATGAGGCTGGGCAAAATGGTGTTCACTCGAACACCCTTGCTGGCCACCTGATACGAAAAGGACTTGGTCAGGCCTCGCACCCCTGCCTTGGTGGCGCTGTAGGCCGGGGACACGCCGTCATCACCCACCTCTGACGCCCTGGAACTGATGTTGATAATGCATCCGTGCCCAGCGTCAATCATAGGCTTTAGCGCTGCTCGGGAGCAGTAAAAGACGCCGCTTAGATTGACGTCGATTGTGCGCTGCCAATCGGCGTCTTGTAGATCCCAGGCGTTGCCCGGAGGTTCGTCCAGTCCCGCATTGTTCACCAGGATATCCAGCCGCCCGAACTCGGACAGCGCCAGATCAACTATAGCGTCGGCATCCGCGGAATTGCTGGTGTCCATGATGCAGCAGAGGGCAGTGCCTCCCGCCGACGTGACCTCATCAACGGTGG
>CAJWRP010000080.1 GCA_913046025.1 uncultured Chloroflexota bacterium | reverse complement strand
GAGAAAAAAATGATTGAGCCTGCCTATCAGGATATCCATGACGGCAGCAGGGTCCGGACCGTAGCCAATCAGATCTCCCAGAGACCAGATTTCGTCAACAGGACCACGGGCTTCAGCATCGTCAATTACGGCCTGAAACGCCTCTAAGTTGCTATGAACATCGGATACGATTAGGGCTCGCAAGATACACCGCCATTCAGTCGTTGCGCCTTGGAAACGGTGGCGTCTCAAACAGACGCCCGTTATACTGGGGTTGCCTGTGAGGCACTGCCGTTGAGGTAACAATCATGATACAACGGCGCTCCAATATTTGACATGCAAGTCTGGAATTTTGAGTCGGTGAGTTTAGAAATATCTGACCAGTCACACAACGTAAGCTTGGACTCAAAAGGCCCTGACGAGACTCAGGCTATCGGCCGCGTCTTGGGGGAGATCGCGTGTCCAGGAGACGTGTTTTTGCTGGTCGGTGACTTGGGCGCGGGCAAGACCTGCCTGACTCAGGGCATACTGTTCGGACTCGGCTCAGACGACTTTGCGCGGAGTCCCACTTTTGTTCTTGTGGCGCAATACCCGGGCCTGCTAACCCTATATCACATGGACCTTTACAGACTGGACAGCTTCGAAGAGGTGCTGGACCTTGGCCTGGACGAGTACATCTTCGGCGACGGCGTGAGCGTGGTGGAGTGGGCTGACAAGGCAGCAGAGGCTTTCCCGGAGAGTCATATGCTGATTGAGATCGAGCAGACAGGCGAAGACAACCGTCGCCTGAAATTCACGGCCAACGGCGAACGTTACGAGGAAATTCTCAAAAAGATCAAAACACGCGACGGTATAGATTCCCATCCTTAATTAATTTCAATAAAGGGTATCCCAAGGAACAGATCAACCGTGCAGAACTGCTGAGCCAACTATTCAAAGAACATGGAACTTTCAATTGATACATCCACACGGTACGCATCCGTAGCCATCTCTCGAGAGGGAGAGACTATTGCGGAGCTTACCTGGCGTTCCGAGCGGAACCACTCTGTGGAGCTTGTGCCGGCAATTCGCGAGGTGATAGCACGAGTCGGCATCGAAACCCGAGACCTGAACGCCATCTTCATCGCCAAGGGTCCCGGCGGATTCAGCGCCCTACGTGTTGGAATGAGCACTGCCAAAGCAATGGCGGTCTCACTAGAGATACCTCTAGTGGCCGTGGGAACCCTGGACGTGGAAGTAGCGCCGTATTTAGGGCTGGGATACCCTGTCCGTTGCATCGTAGGCGCTGGCCGCACAAGAGTCTACGTTGGCGGCTACGACCTGGGCAAGGAGCCCACGTACGAGGTGCTGAATACTGACGAGTACTTGCCTTCGGTAAAGCCCGGCTACCTATACTGTGGCGAAGCGATTAACGAGTTGGCATCAGAGTTGGAACAGCGAATCGGCTCAGACCTCGTCATGGTGGACCTAGCTCCGCCTACAAGACGGGCTGGGGTAATCGCCGATATGGCCTATCGCAAGTGGCAGTCCGGCGAAGTAGAGGATGCTCTGATTACAGAGCCGCTTTACCTGCGCAGCTCACAGGTGGACACCGCCAACCGGTCATGGTTGAAAAAGACCAGTAACTAAAAGACGATTAATGAGGAGAATTAGCAGAATGGAACAGACCCTGGTGCTACTGAAGCCCGACTCGATTCAACGAGCGTTGGCGGGTGAGGTAATCTCCCGGCTGGAGCGAAGAGGACTGAAGTTCGTGGCGATGAAGCTAATGAAAGTTTCCGAGGAGTTGGCCAACCGCCATTACGGTGAGCACGTCGGCAAACCCTTCTTTGACGGTCTGGTGAAGTTCATTACATCTTCACCTATAGTGGCTATGGTTGTGGAAGGCGAGAACGCAGTTGAAGTCGTTCGCAATACAGTAGGTGCTACCAATCCCACTCAGGCGGCGGCAGGAACAATTCGAGGTGACCTGGGGCTTACTATCGGAATGAACCTGATTCACGCATCAGATTCGCTGGAGTCATCAAAAAGAGAGATCGACATCTTCTTCCAGGCGGATGAGATCGTGGACTACGAGAGAAGCATTGACGCCTGGATTATAGAATCCTAACAACCTCTGTTGCTTCGTCCCAGGCGGACTCCAGATCATAGAACTCCCGCATGTCCGGTCCGAAGAGGTGAATTATGACGTCACCGAAGTCGAGAAGCATCCAGCCGGACTGCGGAGTGCCCTCCCTGTGATGCCGCTGTGAACCTTTGCGTTCGAGTTCATGCTCCAGGTCCTCAGCCAGGCTGCTTAGCTGACGGGAGGAGTCGGTGCCGACAATGATAAAGTAGTCGCAAAAGTCGCTGACCTTCTGCATGTCCAACATAAGGACATCCGAAGCCAGTTTATCTGAAGCAAATTCCACGGCTATGTGGGCGTATTCCAAGGGGCTGTGGGCTGTTTTTTCTGCCATAAAGTTATTATAGATACAGTCCTGTAACAGGTCAACGAATGGCTGAACTTCCCATTCGCCCTTAATATTCTCCCGGCACAGCTAAACTGAGGGCGGTTCAGGTGGACAAATTCCATTGATGGGTCCCAAGTCGTGTGTTAGGCTTTTTACCATGATTACTAGTAAGGGAAGAGTTGTTGTTGCCATGAGCGGAGGTGTCGACTCGTCGGTCGCCGCTGCACTTTTGAAGGACGAGGGCTACGAGGTCATAGGCGTAACCATGCGCCTCTGGTCTGAGGAGGATAGCAACGCCGCTCCTTTGAGCAAGCGCTGCTGCTCCGTAGAGGACGTCCAGGATGCTCGACGAGTGTGCGACGCCATTGGGGCACGACACTACTTCGTGAACTTCGAAAAAGAGTTCCAGAAGCATGTGGTAGACTATTTTGTGGCTGAATACGAGCGCGGCCGCACACCCCACCCATGCCTGGCATGCAACGACAAGATGAAGTTCGACTTCCTGCTCAGACGGGCGAACTTCATGGACGCCGACTACATTGCCACTGGTCATTACGCCCGCATCCGACAAGATGCCGACGGCTACAGCCTCTTGAAGGGCGTAGACAGCGGCAAGGACCAGTCCTACGTGCTGTTCACCCTGACTCAGACCGAGTTGGCCCGATTGCTGCTTCCCGTGGGCGACTACCCCAAGGCTCGGATACGGGAGTTGGCGTCCGAGGCAGGCCTGGCAGTAGCCGACAAGCCCGACAGCCAGGAAATATGCTTCATTCCAGACGGTGACTACCGCAAATTTGTTGGTGAGCGAGCCAAGCCCAAGCCGGGCAACCTGGTAGACCAGAGCGGCAACGTCTTGGGAGATCATCCTGGGATCCAGTTCTTCACCGTAGGACAGCGGCGGAAGCTGGGCCTACAGGGCAACAGTGGCAAGCCTATGTTTGTCACCAAGATCAACGCGCAGAATAACCAGGTTACGCTGGGAGCCCAGAAGGACCTCATGCAGCGTCAGCTCTGGGCATCCAGGGTAAATTATTTGGATGGAACCCCTCCCGTAGGGCCAACGGAAGTGACAGCCAAGATTCGTTACCGTGCCAACGACGCGCCAGCCACTCTGATTCCCAATGCGGAAAACAGCGAAGGCTGGGCGGAAATCATGTTCGACGAGCCGCAGAGGGCGGTTACTCCCGGTCAGGCTGTGGTCTTTTACCAGGGCGACAAGGTGCTGGGAGGCGGAATCATCGAGATCGAAGCGGCAGAGCCCGAAGTTGTGCTTTCGGCGGCGACTGCAAACTCAGAGGTATAACAACCATGGATTTCCGCGACGTAATCAAGATGGGTCTTGAAGAGTATATGCAGGACCTCAAAAAAGCACTGGACGGCCTGGCCGCTGAGGAGCGTCGATTCCAGCCAGGTCCAGATTCCCACCACATTGATTACGCCGTCTGGCACATAGCTCGTGTGGAGGATGGCTGGATGAATAGGGGCATTCGTCGCGGGCCTCAAGTCTGGGAGCGTGACGGATGGGCAGATAAGCTAGGGCTGCCGGAACGCGACAGCGGCTTCGGATACACTTCAGAACAGCTCGCCAATTTCCCCACGTATGATCCTGGCCTGCTCATGGAATACTACGACTGTGTTCGAGTGGACACCTTGCTGCTTATCGACAGCCTTACGGATGCCGATCTGGAGAGGCCTCCTAATCCGGAACGCGACGCGCAGAATACCATCGCCAAGATACTGGCCCACGTGCTCATCGAAGAGGCGCAGCACGTTGGCCAGATTGCCTATTTACGTGGGTTACAACGCGGCCTGGACAAGTGATATTATTGGGGCGGCTTCAATAAAGCCGCCCTTTTCTTTTATCCCGCTATCCCGCAGGCCGGAGGTCTTCAGTGGCTCTCTCAGTGGCCCCCAGGCAAAAAAGCTCCTCAAAGCCTGCCAAGAAAGCTGGCCCCACGTACCTCGAAGAGACTTCCGCAATGGAACAGGGCTACGCGCTGGTTGCGGGCCTGGATGAGGTAGGCAGAGGTCCCTTGGCTGGCCCAGTAGTAGCAGGCGTGGCTATACTTCCTCCCACCAACAGAGGCAAATGGCTCCGGCTAATCCGCGACAGCAAGCAGCTCTCCGCAAAGCAGAGGGAAACCGCTCTGGAGCATCTGCGCGAGCATGCGCTGGCTCTGGGGGTTGGGTTGTGCAGTCCTGCCGAAGTGGACAGCCTAGGAATTGCACCCGCCACAAGACTGGCCATGTGCAGGGCGCTTGAAGTGCTGCCTTTGTATCCCAATTTTCTCCTTCTGGATGCATTCCCATTGCGTGAAGTTGACCTACCCCAAAAGGCAATTATTCGTGGCGACTCCCTATGCTACTCCATTGCCGCTGCATCCATCGTGGCAAAGGTCGCCCGTGACCAGATGATGGAGGAGGCCGATAAGAACTATCCTGGATACGGCTTCGCACAGCACAAGGGTTACGGCACAAGCGCACATATGGACAGCATAGATTCTCTTGGCCCCTGCGAAATTCATCGCTACTCATTTGCTCCCATCAAACACATGGAAAACCAGAGCCGACGCCGTCTCTAAGGTTGGTGTGACCGCATGAACGCGCGGCAACGAACAGGCAGGCTAGGGGAGAACCTGGCACGCAAACACCTGGAGAACCAAGGTTACGAATAACTGAAACCAACCACCGATGTCCGTCGGGAGACATCGATATCATCGCTAAGCTGGACCAGACCCTGACCTTCGTCGAGATCCGCACCCGGCGGGGCCCATCTATGGGTAGTCCCGAAGGGTCCATCACTTCCCGCAAGCAGGCCCACATGGTCGCCGCTGCACAAGAGTACATGCAAGCTATGGGCTGGAGCGCTGTCTGTGGCACATCGACGTGGTGGCTGTGGAGCTAGATAGACGAGATGAGCTTGTATGACTGGAAGTAATCGAGAATCCCGTCGAACTGTGAAAGATGGCCCTGGCGCTGTTCAACAACACCAAAGGTCTCATCGTGATAAAATCTAGCCCGAATCGAGTAACAGGTAGGTACCCAAAACGCTATGAACCCATTCGTTGCCAATCAGGTCCACGCCGTAATAGAAGAAATTAGGTTGCTAGAAGCTTTCATCACGGCGCCTCTGGGCCTTTATTCAGACATAAAGATGATGCGTGAGTCGCTGCCCTTTCCAGACGCGGCAGAGCTCCCCAGAGATGAGCTTCGCGAGAGGCGTACGGCGTTTGGTCAGATCACAGACTTCCCTCAGCAGCTGACTCTCGACACTATCTCTTCGCTCAGGGCATCGGTGAATATCCTGGCTCAGGTGAAGGATGACGCTGAAATCACCAAGCTGCACGAAGGCTGGATTCCCAGAGTACGAATGGTCCTCAACAGATCAGAGAACCAGGTGGCGGCGGAATTAAGGGCAGGCATCGCATCCAAATTGTGCGGCATCTATGTGATCGTCGATCCAGAAGCGACCGGCGACCGCGACGTTATAGAGATCGCTATGGCAGCGCTGAAGGGCGGAGTGACCGCCGTCCAGTTTCGCGACAAGACCAGGGACAAAGGAGAAGTGATCTCTATTGCCAGGGAGCTACTAAACCTCTGCAACCAGCATGACGCTTTGTTCATCATGAACGACGACGCCGACGTGACGATCGCATCTGGAGCGCACGGGCTGCACGTGGGCCAGACGGACTTGCCGATAGGAGAGGCCAGGAAATCTTTGGCGCTCCACCAGATCGTTGGCAGGTCCAACAACGGCCTAGAGCAGGCCATAGACTCCCACCAACAGGGAGCGGATTACCTGGCCGTCGGGGCCGTCTATGCCACCACCACCATGGGCAAGAGCGGCAGATCCGCAGTCGGGCCGGAGACGATAAGAAAAGTAAGAGAGGCGGTAGACCAGCCTATCGTCGCCATAGGCGGTATCGACGAAAGCAACATCGTCGAGGTTGTGCAAGCAGGTGCCGAATCTATCTGTGTTGTAAGCGCCATCACAATGGCCGACAATCCAGAAGCCGCAGCCTCCAAGCTAGTTGGGCTATTCAACTCCGCATAGAGCCTTCGTTATAGGAAGACCTCATCGGAAACAAGAGAGAGAAAAAATCCGTGGCACCTGAAACTGAGTCCGCAAAAGAGCATAGGTCCAAGCTGAGGCAGATCGCCGACGAGGCGCGAGAGGGCTTTGCCGATTTTCACGAAGCCCGGGAGCAGGCCCTTCGCCTTTCTCGGGAGATCATTCGGAACTGCGCCAACTCCATTCGCGCCACTCACAGAGGAGAGTTTGTCCAGGCGAGAGAACTCATCATCATCATTAACGACCTTACCGGCCAGTTGAACCAGGTAAAGGAGTCACATCCGGCTGTCTATTACGCCGGTTACGTTGAGGATGCGCTGAAGGAATACGTGGAGGCGAATGCCACTCTGGCATTTGCTGAAGGAAGCCCTCTGCCCATGCCAAAAGACCTGAAGGTCGGGACAGCACCTTATTTAGGGGGCCTGGCCGACACGGCGGGCGAGCTTCGCCGATTCATACTGGATTCACTCAGGCGAGATGACTTCTCCAGGTGCGAGGAGCTTCTAGACGTTATGGACGAGATATACACGATACTGGTGACCATGGACTTTCCTGATGCGGTCACACGAGGCCTGCGCAGGAACACAGACATGGTGCGAGGTGTACTGGAGAGAACGCGAGGAGATCTTACAGTGGCACTCAGGCAGCGCCGTTTGGAGGAGAAGCTGGCCGACGCAAGCGGGCCACGAAGCAACTCATAGCCTGCATTTTCCTTGACTGGCTAGTACGGCTATGTTAGGTTTTTGCACGTCATAGTGCGAAGTTTCACAGAAGCAAGGTCTTCCCTCTGGGAAGGCCATTTTTTAATGGAGGCAGAGCGTGACGATATTTGTCATCGCCATCGCCGCTGGAATTGTGGCCCTGATCTTCGCCCTAATACTGACCATAAATTTAATGCGTCAGGACGGGGGCAACGAACAGGTACAGTTCATCGGCAAGGCAATTCAACAGGGAGCAATGGCCTTTCTGGCCAGAGAGTATACGCTCCTGGCCGGATTCGTAATAATAATCGCCATTATCCTGGCGGTACTCATCGACTTTGACGTTACGGGCCGCGTAGGCTCCAGTCACTACTATCCATCTACAGCGATTGCATACCTCGTCGGAGCCATAGGTTCTGGCTTGGCCGGATTTATCGGCATGAGCATTGCTGTCCGTGCCAACACTCGTACAACAGTAAAGGCCATGGAAGGCCTGAACCCGGCGCTACGAGTCGCATTTAACAGTGGCACCGTCATGGGTGTGACCGTGGTGGGAATCGGGTTAATCGGCGTCACACTGATGTATGTGATTTTTCAGGACATCTCCATCGTCGCAGGCTTCGGCTTTGGCGCTTCCTCAATAGCCCTGTTCGCCAGGGTAGGGGGTGGAATCTACACCAAGGCAGCGGACGTTGGCGCGGACCTTGTCGGTAAGATCGAACAGGGCATTCCTGAGGACGACCCCCGCAACCCTGCCACAGTTGCAGACAATGTTGGTGACAAC
>CAJWRP010000079.1 GCA_913046025.1 uncultured Chloroflexota bacterium | reverse complement strand
TAGGCTCAGGCCCTCTCGGTGCCCTGGCCATTGGTGCCGTGGCCGACGCCACCAGCGCTCCAACCGCCATGATTATCAATGCCATCAGCGGATTTGTTCTGGTGGCGCTAATAGGCTTGTTCTGGACATCCATAAGGCAGCAGATGGTAGCGGACACGGGGAGTGCTGAAGTTGAGCCAAATGATGTAGATGATAAGGGAGCTGAGCAACAGGTTCCGCGCTCGGACACGGATTCAGGCCAGAAACTGCCGGCAGCGGATTGACTAACTAGGAACCAGCGGCACGTATTTCGCCTTAGCCCAGGACTATAGCGCCCTCGTCCATAAGCATGAGGTAGGGCTCACCAAATTGAGTCTCGCTAGCTAAATCCCAGTCGGCAGTCGAATCAGCGGGCTTCAGACGAATGCCCCAGTCGCCGCCAAACACGAGGTGCACAACGGCCTGACCAGAGTCAGACACAGGCGAATACAGTGCGGGACACGGCGAACCATCCCCTTCGCTGCTCCAGCCCGTGACGTCATAGAGGCTGATGGCCTTGCCCGGCTCGTCCAGCACAACCTGGAAGATAGGAACAGGATCCGCATGTGCCTCGTACAGCATCAGCGGCATGTATTCGCTGTTGGCGTTTTCTTCGACTTCCAGGTAGATGGACTCAGACATATTTTGAATAGCTCCGATTGCCATGGCAGGCTATGACTACATGGTTTTAGGTGAAGTAGCGGCGAATTCCACTAACCGATGCCTTCACTAACAGACGATGATTCTATTCAAAACTGCGGCGCATGCGGTACGTGGTCATCTCCGGCTCGATAGGAGCTACGGGCATGTACTCCTCCATCTCCTCCACCTTGGCCACGATGAACCAGGGGCCGTCCTCCTCCATGGCCTGCATGAAGACCGACTGAAGCTCCTCTTCGTCCGATACGGTGGCGGTCTTGGCTATGCCGCAGCTCTTGGCGACCTGCTCCAGATCAGTGCCATAGGCCGTGTGGCTAGGCTGGTTGCCTGTCTGCGCCCACTGCTCGTTGTCCCACACAACGACGATGAGGTTCTTAGGCTTCTCCCGACCTACTGTTGCAATGGTACCCATGTTCATGAGCAGAGACCCGTCGCCGTCCAGGGATACCACCCTTCCCTCTGTAGACAGGGCCATGCCCAAGGCAATGGACGAGCAGAGGCCCATGGAGCCGTAGGTGTAGAAGTTGCGATCTCGATGACCGGCGTGCCAGAGCTCGTCGGTGGACGGTCCCAGATTGGCGACCACGGGAGCGTCTCCCACGTGGTTCAGGAGCATTTTGGTTGCGGAGAACCTATGCAAGTTTCCCTCCATGCAGAAGCGGTGTCATACAGAGTGCCAGCGGTTGCCTAGACGAGTGGCAAAGCTTGATCGCCCCGCTTACGCGCAGGTCAAGTCTGTCCTCTGTGTCGAGCGTGTAGTACGGCAGACCCAGGACATCGAGAATCGGCCTGACGGACCTTCCCATGCCGACCTGGGCGATGTTGAATTCGCCTACCTCGCCTCGCATGTTGATGAACATTGGCACTGGTATTCGCGACGGTATGCAAAGGCTGGTGAGTGCGTTGATACAGTTGCCAAATCCGCTGGACTGCATGAACACAGCGGCATTGCGTCCGGTGGCGTACGCCCCTGCCGCTATGCCTATGGCCTCCTCCTCCCGCGTGGCCGAGACCACATGGAAGTAAGGGTCGTCCTGCATCAACTTGGTGACCTTGTTAATGCTTATGTCCGGTACGTATGCAATGAGGGAGACTTCATTCTCCTTCAATGCCTCAACAATAACGTCTGCCCACATTTTTTTAAATATCCTTTTCAAATGTCCCCTAGACAGGTATTCTTGACCGGGCTTGGGCGGTTGACCACGAAAGGCCAGTTCGTTGCTCCATTAAGGCTTTTGACCAGCCGCGCGACGCCTGCTCTTAGACACCTGCTCCGCCAACAACATGGCTCAGCCAACAACCCAAAACTAAATGCCCATGATGTTGTAGCCAGTGTCTACGTGAAGGATTTCGCCGGTGATGCCACTGGCCATGTCGCTTAGGAGAAAGAGTGATGCCTTTGCAACTTCGTCCGTGGTGATATTTCGGCGCATGGGCGAGCGCTCCGCATGAACTCGCTTCATATCGCGGTAGTGGCTTATCACCCTGGAGGATAGCGTATCCAGCGGGCCCGCTGAGACCGCATTAACACGGATGTTATCTTCGCCAAGGTCTGACGCTAGCTGCCGGACCTCGTTCTCCAACGCGGCCTTGGCCGTGCCCATGACGTTGTATCCGGGGAAGACCTTATTGGCCGCCTGAAAAGTCAGCGTCAGGATGCTGCCCCCGTTCTTCATTAGTGGCGTGCCGTACTTTGCTAAGGAGACCAGCGAATAGGCGCTGATGTCCAGCGCCATGCGGAAACCCTCGCGGCCTGTGTCCACAAACCTGCCGCCTAGGTCGTTGCGATCTGCGAAGGCTATGCTGTGAACGATGATGTCCAGGCCACCCATGGCCTCACCCACCTTGTCGAAGGCCACCTTGACGTCCTCGTCGTCGCTGACGTCGCATTCGATTAGCGGCGAGTCGCCCTCCAGGGTTTCTACCAGCTTGGAGACACCGTCTCGAACGCGCTCGTTCTGGTAGGCGATTGCCATTCGCGCTCCGGCCTTGTTTAGTGTCTGGGCTATGGACCAGGCGATGCTGCGGTGGTTGGCGACGCCAAACACGATGCCGTTCTTGCCGGACAGGTCAACCTGATACATGGGGCCTCCTCTAAACGGCAGTTGCTGATGATGTGTCGCGGCCTTGTTAGCGGCGACACGGAATGACCAAAATGGGTAGCACTGATTGTATGGGGTGACAAGCGACGGAGCAAGTTTGTGGCTGGCCATTTTGATCAATGTCGCGAGTATATCTCGATAGATCGTGAAGACTTTCGGGCACCCGGTAAATTGAACCCGAGAGAAAACGATTAATCCAGGGCCTTCCAGTAGCGTCGGCCTTCCAGGCGGACCAACCTCCCGTACCCGGGCGCAGGATAGTGACCAGAGACCAGCACAGCGTTGTCGGCCTCGATTCGGTCCATCAGCTTCTTACGAGTCTCCGCCGACACGTCAGGCTTGGAGTCGGCTCTTGGACTCCAGTGCGTCTCCTGGACCTGGGCGGGTACGTGAGAGGCGTCTCCCACGATGATGGCCTTTGCGCCGCTGGATGAAATAAGCAGACTGGTGTGGCCTGGTGTATGGCCGGGCGTCGGAATGGCAGTTAGCTCGCTGGTCAATATCTGCTCACCGTCCATTAACTCCAGCAATCCAAGGTCTTGCAATGGAAGCACCTGTTCTTTGATGTAGGAGAAACGCTCCATGCCCGCCCGGCGAGTGAATATACGCCAATCGGTCTCAGACACATAGTATTTAGCGTTGGGAAATGTCGGCCTCCAGCAATCGCCGTCCGGCGTAAAGTTCCAGCCGACGTGGTCCCTGTGCAGATGGGTAATCATGACCATGTCAACATCGTCCGGGTTAATTCCCTTTGCCCGGAACTCGTCGTGCAGCAGACCCGTCTCCAGCACATCGAGGTCGTAGGACTTCAGACCTAGTCCCGTATCCACCAGCACCGTCTTGCCATCGCTGTGCAAAAGAAAGCATCCCATGTTCATTAGCAGGTCGCCCTCGGGAGAGAGGTCACTGCGATAGGCGTCCCACTGTTTAGCTTCGATATCCGGAAAGAAATCGGAAGTCGCAAAACGCAGGCGACCGTCGGAAAGCGATGCGATTTCTACATTGCCTATAGTGGTCCTGTAATCTGCCATTCATTGGATCCTTGCTAATAGGGTTTAGAACTAGACCGAGGCAGCCTCATGATAATAGGGGACCACTTCCCTACCTAATATTTCCAACTGCTCCTGAATCAGTTCGGGAGCACATGCAGGCCTAATGACGAACTTCGCAGCTCCCGCCTCTATGTACCTGTCTATGACCTCTCGGACCTGCTCTGGCGTACCAAAGGCGGAGAACTCTCGCCAGTGTCTGTCCTCTCGTCGGCGCGCCATATATGGTTCCGCCAGCCGCTCGCCCTCTTCTGCTGTATCGGCGAAGCACACGCTGAACAACGTGCCATAGTGATCGTCCTCTATGTCGTTGTTGTACTCCTGCGCCAGCTCTTTAATCTTCTTGACGCCTTCACCAACCTCGTCAGGAGTTGCTTGGGATACCAACCAGCCGTCTCCGATTCTGGCCGTGCGCCGCAATGCAGGCTCGCTGCGACCGCCTATCCAGATTGGCGGCATGCCGTTCGGAGGAAAGACCGGCTTGGGCTGAATAGTTACGTCATTAAGGGTGAAGTGCTTGCCGTGATGCGTCACGTGGTCCTGCGACCAGAGCTTGCGCATGACTTCAATGGCCTCTTCGGTCCGGCTCACGCGCTGCCTGCGAACTGTGCCACATGCCTCATACTCCGCAAGGTCATCCGCACCGAGGCCCACCGCCGGAAGCGTACGGCCACCCGATAAGAAATCCAGTGTTGCGATCTCTTTGGCCAACACCGTGGGATTCCTTAAAGGCAAGGCAATGACGCTGGTGCCAAACTTTAGCTTTTTCGTGCGGCCTGCGATAAAGGACATGGCGATCATTACTTCCATGTTCAGGACAGGGCCAACTACGCGGTCGCTAAACCAGATTGAGTCTACGCCCAGCTCCTCACAGGTATCTGTATACCGCCATAGCAGGTCCGGATCTGGTTCTGAGAAAGGCCATCCGCCAAGTCCAACACCAATCTTAATAGACATGTGCAGCCCTCATTTCACGTTTTTAGAGATTCAGGCTGAGTGTAGCCCCGAGGCTGCTTAACTGCAAGGAGGGCTTATTGCTTCCTAAATCGCCTGGGACTGAAGTGGTCGATCAATTCTGAGTCTTTGCCGACGATAAGGTCTGCTATTAGTTTGCCTGTAACCGGACTGAGCAGTATGCCGTTGCGGTAGTGCCCCGTGGCCACCAGCAGACCGTCCCAGCCAGGCACAGGGCCCAGCATGGGCGCGTTGTCAGGAGAACCCCGGGTCGAAGCCCCGCCAAAGCCCAATTTAGAGTGGCGTCACGCAACGACGGTATCAGACTTGTTGCAACCTCAAGAATATCTTTGATCACGCCAGCAGTGACACGGTTGTCGAATCCTACTTCCTCCACCGTTGCTCCGGCGATGATAGACCCATCTGCCCGGGGAACAAGCATACCCCATGAGCCATGAATAACACTTTGGAAGCTGGAGGCTGCAAATTCAGGTTAAGACCCCTCACCGGCCTGACTGGAATTTCTCCACCCACACTTTCAGCCAGAGCATGAGTCCATAGCCCTGCCGCCAAAATAACGCTATCGGCATAGATCTCGTGGTCAGGCAACCGCACACCGGTGATGGTTAGGCCGCTGCGCACCAGACCCACTGCCTCCGTAGCCAGCATGATCCGGGCACCATGCCACTCCGCTGAACGAGCGAACGCCAGGCTAAGCCGCTGGTTGTTTACTTTGCAGACCTCCGGCATGAAAAAGCCTCCCAGAATCTCCGGGCCGACCTGTGGCTCGTAGTCATGCACTGATTCATAGTCCATCTAGCGAGCGCTGCCTCCTGCCTCGGCCACTTTCATGCCCAACCCCTGGTATTCTCTGACCTCATCGTCGGTCAACGCGAGACCAAGCTCACCGCAGCGCGAGAACTCGACGTCCACTCCACAGGTCTCGCGAAGCTCTTGCGCCAAATCGGGGAACATGGCCAGGCTCTCAAATGACATGCGGGTATAGGGATCGTCGCTTTTTAGCAGAGGTGAGGACAGCACACCGGAGGCTGCGTTGGAGGCCTCCATGCCAATCTGGCCGCGCTCCAATAACGTGACCCTTACGCCGGACTTGGACAAGTAATAGGCAATGGAGCAGCCTATCGCTCCCCCACCAACGACGATTGCATCGGAACTTTTAGTATTAATTGGTTTTCACCTATTAATAAAGCTATCGTCCGAGTGCTGATGCCGTCCTTTGGCAAACAATTCTTGTTTACTAATCCTATTTAATAAAACGCTCTTGGTGGACAGGAAGAAACTATCCTCATTGTAAATGGTGGTGCCAAACAGTCGAATGGAAAAAGTAGTCTTGGACAGCCCCTTTGGTAACATGAGGTTAGATTTGCAGTCCTACACGATTGAAACTAGTTATTTGTCTGACTGACGGCAGTTACCCGGATTAGACTTCGTGATACCGCCAGAGACGGAATCCGTAGTACACGGCACCAAAAATCGAGCTTATCATTGCTGCGCCAAATATGAAGGTCCAGTTTGCGGGAGACCTGGCATCACTGGCAAAAGCAAATCTCGTGTTGCGCACGCCATCGGGATAGGCGGACTCTCCGTACCATAGGCCGAACCACGAGCCCAACATGGCCCCGGCGAAAGCGATCGCAAGGCTGATGTAAATAATTTTGTATTTAGCCTCTGGCTTAAGCCATGCAAGAAACGTAGCGGAACCGGCTCCAATGCATGTGCCCCAGACAAACCATTCTATATCCACGGCCACGCTGTGCCCGGTCGCCCCAGCAATCAGGAAACCCGAAAATCCGAATATCAATGAAAGAATGAAAGAGATGCCACCCCGCAAACCCATCGCCAAAAAAAATTCCAATTGGATCTCCTGAGAATCTTCGATTTCATATATTGAGACTTGAAGTATATATCATCACATTTGAGACTCTCTCCCTGTCACACGTCACAACGTCATACGTCACAACGCCAGGCCCATATAAGACGAAGGGGACGAACCCGTAAGTTCGTCCCCTTCTTACCTTAAATTACGATGTTGTTGAAGAAATGAAGTGAGGTCTAATCGTCACCCTGCGCCACAGCCACCCTCAAGATTCCCATTTCCTCAGCTCTACGGAGGACAGTTTCACGTTGCTCCGTCGTGAGAGGCTGCCCGGGTGCCCTCGGATCACCGCAGTCAATGCCAAGCCGCTCACTCAAGATTGCCTTGGCAGTCGGGTGTAGGCCGAACTCTCGGACCAGCATAGTGGCCTCGCTTGCCTTATCCTGAGCTGCCTCTGCCCTCATGATATCTCCGGCCTTGTATGCATCCCAGATTTCAAGCCAAAGTTCCGGCGCAAAATTAGGAGGCCCATCCACACATCCCACGGCACCAATTGTCATGGCGGGCAGCATGAGCAGGCTGCTGCCTATAAAACAGTCCAGTCCCATGTTTGCAAATGCCCGGACGTTAGGAAAGGTAGGAGCGGAATGCTTCAAGCCCTTGAGTTGAGGAACTGCATCCTGAATCTTGAACATAAGTTCCGGGGTAATCTCGACCCCAGTGGATTGAGGCAAGTTGTAAACAAAGAGCGGGAGGTTCGCGGCTGCCGCAACCGCTCGATAGTGTTCTACTATTGCCTCGTCGGACTGCCTGTAGAAGAATGGAGGCACACAGCAGATCGCCTCTACTCCGGCCCTGGCAGCATTTGCCGCTAGCCCCACGGCTCTTTCCGTAGTTGGAGCGCCAACATGCATGATGTTCTTGATCCTGCCCTTGGACTGATCGGCGGCGATTTCGGCAATACGCATGTTTTCTTCGTCGTCCAAGAAAATACTTTCGCCGGTGCCGCCGGCCACCCAAAAACCATGGACCCCGGCCTGAATATTGAACTCCATTACCTCTCGGAAGGCCGCCTCATTAAGCTTGCCGGTATCTCTACTCATCGGTGTAATTATCGCTGGAAACAGACCTTCGAAATCCGCCATTGTCGTCCTCCCGTATTATATCTACTGAATCTGTAGGATTCTCCCGCCTCATTCTACCACTAGGGTCAATTAAGCATTCATATTAGTAAGTCGTTGAGTTGAACCCGCCTTCAATAACGTTCTAGCTGTTGACAAAGCGCAGAAACAGACGTCTTTCATACATAATGGCATAACAAGGCTAAATTGTTTGGTCCAATAGCAAGAGTTTTGCAGGGCAAGGGCATATTGAGGAATGAA
>CAJWRP010000078.1 GCA_913046025.1 uncultured Chloroflexota bacterium | reverse complement strand
CCGTTGTCTAGAACTGTAACCTCGTAAATCTCAATCTTCCCCATTCTCTTTGGGCTCTCTTCCAAGCGCAGTTCTTTGTGGTCCATTCGCCTACCTCAATTTGGGAGTTCTGCAATAATATAGAACTGACGTGCTAAACACAAGGTGCGAATCGACGAGTAAAAGTGGCGCGTATGTTTCAAAGCGGTTGAAAGCTGTCCAATGTAGGGTGGCACGCCTTTTCAGAGAAAACGAGGTGTGATTGTGATAAGGGAGATTCACATGGCTCAAACCCATTGCCGCAACCACATGAAAATCAGCCTCTTCCCTCAATTCGACGAGGGTGTACCGACAGTAGGCGGTGAGATGTGCCTAGTTCTCTGGAACGAGCTAAGCGATAAACAACGAGACAGCCTCGTGTGGATGGCCAAAGAGCACCAAGAAAGCGTCCGTGCAGGCATACGTAGTTGAACTAAAACGGCCTAACCAGTTCATAGACTGGTTAACGCAGACTCATCAATCTCACGAAGTCTGAAAGATATTCGCCAGAATTTCATCTGACCTTACTTCGTAGATTTTTAGAGCCATCGCAGCAAACGCTTGGCAGGGTGTAGCGGGCCGTTAGATCGGCCTCATCCACAAGCCGCTCTTCTTTTTCGGGGTTCACGTGCACATGTATATGCGTGCCTTCGGTTCTGTAGCAGGCGCAATACTCCTCGTGAAGCGAAAATTCGGCTTTCAGACTCCTGGTTTCTCCGATGCAAACGGGCATCCAAGTCTTTGAGGGCCTCATCTTAGCGAATATGTAACTGCCTGGAATATCAGCCCAACACTCATCCACCGGGTAGATTGCAACGCTATAGTCCTTACCAGAGAATCCAGTCCAATTAGCTTTTCCCTGTTATACCAATTTTGTTGCCTCCACGCTACACCGACATGCTTTTTAAACCGATGCTGTTAGGAAAACAAACGCCATAAGGGCAGCTCCAATAACGCCCAGCGTTACACCGATCACTTTTCTAGTTCCCGAAATATAGAAGTTATCCTGTTGCATAGGGTCAGCCTACCAGATGTGTGTCGGAGACTGGAGGGCAAGAGGGTCGCCAGACGGTGACATTTCGTGACGGTACACGCGGTGGCCAACTGTTCCTGTGGCTACAATTGACCTTGTGGCACCTGGTAGTCCTACTGCGATGTCTTTCTACTGAATTCATAAGTGAATGTGGTGGGCGATAGAGGACTCGAACCTCTGACCTCCTGCGTGTGAAGCAGGCGCTCTAACCAGCTGAGCTAACCGCCCGAGGCACAGACTAGATTTGGGCTTTTTGCCACCCAAATTAGCCTTCTTGAAGAAGTGTCGTTTTGTGGTGGCAACGCGTGGTTTCGAACCACGGACCTAGCGCTTATGAAGCGCCCGCTCTGCCCCTGAGCTACGTTGCCGAATAGTGACCTTATAGTCATAATATATTACGATATTTTCACTGTCAATTAAAGATTAATCCCACAAATGACTGGTCGTGAGCATGCAAGGCAATGAAGTAGACCCACTTATCAAACGGGCGGTGGCAGACGCTGTGCTGGAGCGTGCCACGCTGGAACTACGCAAGCTTTTGCAAGAACTTGCGGGTTCTCTGGTACCGTTCCCCAACTTTATCGACGTATCCTCTATCGAAGCGGTTGAGGTGGAATCCCATGGCGCATCCAATCCTGAAAACGGCCGCATTGTGGTGTGCCCCGATGGCGAGCTACGGGAGCTGGTCTTACGAATGATCCTAGGGCCTTTCGACGCAGGTGGATGAACCAGGTTGAGGAGATGTACGAGCCTGACATGACTCCTCGCGAGTACTATGCAAGCACAAAGGCTGCATCCTCTAGTACTGGTTGGCGGCATGACAAAGAATGTTTTTAAGAGAATTGAGGAATACGGCGATGGTTGTATGCCAAATCGGGTAACGCCGGAAGACATCAATAAGGGCCGCGCAGCCTTGGATGAGTTGGAGCGCAGCGGTGCGAGACCTCAAGTCCATTCAGATAATGGTGTTTGGACAGCAGGCGGACTGAGACCTGCTCAACGCCTTGGAAGAGGCTGGGGCTGACAGCGTGGTGGTGCGACTGGAGACTGGTAACGAAGGGGAGGCCTCCAACAACCTAAAGAAGATGGCCGAAGCCGTGTTTTAAACTTTCGAATGAATAATGAATAAACTAAGCTAGCGGCACACAGGCTGAGGCATGTTTATGCCTCAGCCTGTGTGTTGACTTGAATTTACTTAAAGAGTGGTATCACCTTGTCGCCGAAGAGTTTCATCGATTTTTGAACGGCTTTCGCGTCCATCTCACCAGTATTGAACTTCAGCATAAGGTTGCGAGTGCCGGCGTCTCGCATCTCGGCCACCTGATCGGCAACCTGCCCAGGCGTGCCCATGATGAACGCCTGCTCGATGTCCTCGCCTGGGGACAACGGCTTGTTGGGATCTATGGGCGGGAAACCGTCTGGATTGAAATCCTCTCTAGCGGTTCGAAAATGCTTACGCTCTCGTTCAAAGCCGTATTCAGCCTGCTCGCGGGCCTCAGACGCAGTCTCTGCCACGAATATATCCCTGGAGAACCAGCACTGGTCCAGAGCCTTGTCTGTGGCCTCTTCACCGAATCCTGACTCCCGCATGGATTTGTGGAACGCATCCACTCGATTGCGCACATTGGGCACGCCAACTATTCCAATGAGCACAGGGCGACCTATTTTGCCCATGGCTACCGTAGACGCCTCGCTGATGCACGCCCTGACGATTGGAGGATGTGGCTTCTGGAATGGTCGGGGACGCAAAAGGGGAAAAGAGACCTTCCAGAATTTGCCTTCAAACTTGAGGTTTTCTGTGGTCCAGGCCTTAACCAGCAGTTCCTCTGCCTCCTCCACGCGCTCCACACCTTGGTCCATGGTCATGCCAAAGCCAATGTACTCGTAGTGGTTGAACGCGGAGCCCCTACCAATGCCAACGATGAGCCTACCGTGGCTGAGGTTGTCTAGGACCGCCGTCTGCACCGCAAGGCGTACTGGGTGGTAAAACGCCATCTCCAGGACTGCAAAGCCTATCTTAATTCGTTTGGTTCGAGCCGCTATCGCAGCACCAAACATTAGCGGATCGGCATGCGCCGCAGCTCCATCAAAGTGGTGTTCTGTAAGCCAGGCGGTATCCAGTCCAATCTCCTCGCCAAGCTCGACCTCGGCGAGGGTCTCATCAATTACATTAACGTCATTTTCCGGCAAATGACTTACCGGAAATACAAAGGAACCGAAACGCATTTAAGTCTCCCTGATAAGTTGGTCTAAAGGCCGAAAACAGTATATATCAAATAGAGATGTCTAGCCCGTTAAAAGCACGTGGCGAGGACATGCTCGTCACGCCTATGATTCCACTTGTATAACCATTTTGACGAGAGTAAACTGACACCTAAATTGCCTACTAAAGAGCCTATTACGGGTAACTACAGGAGCACCAAAATGACCTCTCGTCCAGATATTTCTGATATCGATGCCCTTCGAAATGCCTCACTAAGATACCTCTGGATGCACAACCGAGACTGGTCTCAAATGGCGGAGGAGGGTGAACCCTCTATCATCGTCAGTGGAAAAGGCATACGAGTTACCGACTCCGAAGGCCGCTCCTGGATAGACGTGAATGGCGGGTATAACTCGGTGAATATTGGCTATGGCCGGACGGAAATTGCCGATGCAGCCTACGAGCAGATGCAGAAGATAGCCTATTTTCCAATCGGGACAACCACAGAGCCTACAGTGCGTCTAGCGGAGAAGCTGGCGGAAATGACGCCGGGAAGCCTATCCAGAGTCTTTCTGGTCAGCGGAGGCTCGGAGGCCAACGAGACTGCTCTGAAGATAGCCCGCGCCTATCACAAACGTAACGGTGAGCTTGGCCGATACAAAATCATCAGCCGAAGGGGTTCATACCACGGCACAACGGCAGGAGTCCTGTGGTTAGGCGGCAGTTCATCGCAGTCACGAGACGACTTCGAGCCCGCGTATCCCGGCATGATCTACGGCCCGCAGCCAAACCCTTACCGCTGCGAAATGGGAGGCGAGACCCCTTCTGAGTGCGCTGTGCGCTGTGCCAAGGAGATCGAACGCCTCATAGAATTTCACGGACCTAAATCTATTGCAGCTGTAATTGCGGAGCCTATTGGAGTTCCTCAGGGAGCAGCGGTGCCCGGCGACGAATACTGGCCTATGCTGCGAGACATCTGCGACCGCCACGGCGTGCTGCTTATTGCCGATGAGGTCATCTGTGGGTTCGGGCGCACCGGCAAGATGTTCGCGATAGAGCATTGGGACGTCGTCCCTGACATCATGACGGTGGCGAAAGGGATCATTAGCAGCTACCTGCCTCTAGCGGCCACTATCGTCAAACAGGAAATTGCAGACGCCTTTGCAGGCGAAGACAATTACCTTCGCCATGTCTTTACCTTTAGCGGCCATCCTGTGTCTGCAGCTGCTGCCTTAAAGAACATCGAAATCCTAGAGAACGAAAACCTGGTGCAAAACTCGGCGAATGTTGGAGCTTACTTCAAAGAACAGTTAGTTGGTTTCAAGGTAGACCATCCGCTGGTAGGTGACGTACGAGGTGAGGGCCTCCTGTTGGCAGTTGAGTTAGTAAGCGATCTCAACACCAAGGCAGGATTCGCCGTCGAGGACCGAATTCCGGAACGGCTTAATGAAAAGTTTAAGAAGCACGGTCTAATATTCCAAATAAGTAGCAACATACTCAGCATCGGGCCGCCCATCTGCATAACTATTTCTGAAGTAGACGAAATAGTGCACGCCATCGACCTCTCGCTATGGGAACTAGAGGGCGAGATGGGCATATCAAAATGACCTAATTCGTTTTACATCGCTAAACAGCTTTGAATTCCCACAACAATTATTTACTGTTTGACATTAATATGCATGTTTTTCAACTTCGCCAAAGTTGGTGAAACAGAGAACCCAGTGATGCTATGTCCTGCATCTAAGGGCATGCTAGTTTGGAGTTGACAATGGTTATGGCCAACAACGAAAGAAGCTTGACGGACGCGGCGCTAAACAATCTGTGGATGCACAACTCAGATTGGACCCAGATGGCTGATGAGGGCGGACCGACCATTGTAGTCGCAGGGCAGGGTGCCCGTGTGACCGACTCGGAAGGTAAGACGTGGCTGGATGTGCAAGGCGGCTACGCTTCCGTTAATGTTGGCTATGGTCGGCCTGAAATCGCAGAGGCCATGCTGACTCAAATGCAAGCTCTGACGTACTTTCCTCAAGGTACCACGACGGAGCCATTGGTACGTCTGGTGGAAAAGCTGGGAACCATGTTGCCGGGTGACTTGGAGCGAGTGTGGCCCGTCACAGGTGGTTCCGAGGCCAACGAGACGGCCATAAAACTAGCGAGGGCCTACCACAAAAGAAAGGGTGAGCCCGGTAGGTATAAGATCATAAGCCGCAAGGGCTCCTATCACGGGGCCACAGCGGGCGTGATGTGGTTGGGCGGTAGCTCCGGCCTATCAGATTACGAGCCTGCCCTAGCGGGAATGGTGTATGCACCGCAACCTAATCCCTCCTGGTGCGAACTTGGCGGCAGTACACCATCGGAGTGTGCATCTCTATGTGCACAGGCAATTGAAGACCTGATTCTCTTCCATGGGCCTAAGACAGTGGCAGCGCTAATAGCAGAGCCAATTACATCTGCAGGCGGCGCTATCGTTCCCGGCGATGAGTACTGGCCAATGGTCAGAGAGATATGCGACAGGTACGGAGTCCTGCTGATCGCAGATGAGGTTGTATGCGGATTCGGTCGAACCGGCAAAATGTTCGCGTCAGAGCACTGGAATTTGGTTCCAGATTTCATCACCATCGGCAAAGGACTGACTAGCAGCTACTTGCCAATGGCTGCAACGGTCACGACTACTAGAGTCGCTGATGTGTTCACAGGACAGGACAATATCTTTAGGCAGGCGCTTACCTTTGGAGGCCACCCAGTGACGGCGGCGGTAGCGTTGAGAAACATAGAGATCATCGAGATGGATAGCCTGGTAGAAAATTCCGCAGAGGTCGGAGAGTACTTTCTTACCTGCCTACATGAAGTCAAAGACAGGCACGATATCGTTGGTGACGTCCGAGGTAAGGGACTTCTGTTAGGCATAGACCTGATTGCAAACGCAAATGAGAGCAGCCTTCAGTCCGGGCTTGGCAAGCGCCTTACCGAAAGGCTCAGAGACCAGGGACTCCTGTTGAGATGCGGTGACACCTCCATCAGCATGGGTCCACCACTTTGCATTACCCGCGAAGATGTGGACGAGATAGTAGACGGCCTCGATCATACATTCGGAGAAATATGACAGACTTTCATAACCAAGACAAAACTGATGAGCCCACCCAGCGGGTGGCAATCTTCATAGACGGAAGCAATCTTTACCACAGCCTTGAAGAAAATTGTAAACGGTTCGACATAGACTTTAAGGCATTTTCTAGCAAGCTCTGCAAGGGCCGGAAGCACTACAGGACCTACTACTACAACGTACTAAGAGACCAAGACAGGAATCCCCAGGCGTATCAGGATCAGCAGAAGTTCCTGGCTGCTTTATACAGCACCCCTTACCTCGAAGTACGGCTAGGTGCCGCAAAACAGAGAGGCGACGTTGTAATAGAGAAGGGCGTGGACATCATGCTGGCCACGGATCTTCTTCACATGGCATGGAACGACCTTTACGACGTGGCGGTCGTTGTTAGTGGCGACGGAGACTTTGCCTACGCCCTACAGACGGTCAAAAACATGGGTAAGCACGTGGAAGTCGGTGCCTTCCCAGCGAATCTCTCCTGGGAGCTAGCCCAGATTTCAGACAGTTGCGAATTTTTCACACCAGAGTACTTTGCCGACATCTGGAGCAGACGCCGAAACGGGCCTAGAAACAGTAATAATGGCTCCACCGACCAGTCGAAGCGCGGCGGGCGGAGGCCCGAAAAGCCTCGGTTAGCCTCATACACAGGCACCAGGGAAGAGGGGCTACAGGCAGCCGCAGAGGCCTAAGCTTCCAGGCCAGTTTCTCCTGAGCAAGCATACGGGGCGTCTTCAATCGTTTACGTGTCTGAAGACGCCCTTATCGCACATCGAAGCCCTGTTATATCAACCGCTTTCCAACCCCGCATTGCATCTGGTACAATTCCCGTTGCCGAATTGGCTGATTCGATAGTCCCGTTGCCTAACCTCCCTTGTGGAGGTTTTCGCCGTGTAAGGGATATATGAATTAGTCTTTTACTTAGCTGCGGGAAGGGGAAGGGCATGCCGGCCTATGCCGTTTTAGGTGCTCAATGGGGTGACGAGGGTAAAGGAAAGATAATAGACGTTTTGTCCCAGGACGCGAACATTGTCGCTCGATTTTCAGGTGGCAATAACGCGGGCCATACGGTGATAAACGAGCAGGGAAAGTTCAGTTTTCATATCATCCCGTGTGGAGTCTTTTGGCCCAACACAATTAATGTCATCGGCAACGGCGTTGTCGTTGACCCGGACGTGTTACTAGACGAGGTCGACGGCCTGCGTGAGGGTGGACTCGACATCTCCGATCGACTTCTTGTAAGCGAACGAGCCCACCTCATAATGCCTTATCACGTCGCACTGGACACTCTTTCAGAGGCGGCACTGGGCAAAGAGGCCCTTGGCACAACTGGTAAGGGAATTGGTCCCACGTACAGCGACAAGGCCGCCCGCACAGGCATACGAGTGGCCGACCTGCTGGACGTCGAGTCACTACTTCCCAGGTTGAACGACATTATCAAGTACAACAACGCCATTATCACCACGATATACGGCGGCGAACCAATATCCCTGGAAGACGTATATGCCAAATGCAAAGACTGGGCGGAGCGTCTCGGACCGTACATCGCTCCAGTAGAGCGGATCGTTCACGACGCCCTGGAAGCCGGCAAGAACGTACTGCTTGAAGGTGCTCAGGGTGCGCTATTAGATCTGGACCATGGCACATACCCCTTCGTCACATC
>CAJWRP010000077.1 GCA_913046025.1 uncultured Chloroflexota bacterium | reverse complement strand
ACCATCGTCAACTATTGTAACCGCATCGACACCGACTGCCGCACCAAAACAAACACCGATACTAGAAGCACAAGACACGGGCAATGTAGCCGAATTGACTGAGTCTATGGATTTGGTAGAACTCCAGGAAATAGCTGATTCTCTAGACTTGGTAGAATTTCCGGACATTCTAGCAAGGACAGACTGTGCCACTCTAGCTGATCCAATAAAACGAATGGCTTGTGATTTAGCTCAGCACATGGATATAGAAGATATGACCACGGATATTGGGTCAGATCAAGAGGATGTCCAGCTCCAACCTAGGAGCGGAATCCCACCTAGGGAAGCATCCGAAATTAACCGAAATTTTGATTGCAACAGGCCTTATTACGATTCTCAGCCTGCGCCAGTCAGTTCAGATTCAGCACACAGATATTATGAATATTATTGGCAGTCAAATCCCAAAGTTTGCATTAATATTTACGAACCAGATTTGATCGACGATTACTGGGAAGCCCGAATCTCAAAACTGCTCACGTTTGCCAAAGACACGATTGGCTTGGTTCTCCCAGTGAATGTTACGGTTTTGGATCAAAGAAACTCTTCTCCAGAAACCTTGAAACAGATAAATATTGATGAGTGTTCACTAAGACAGGCTCACTATGTTGACCAGGAACAATTAGATGAGTGTGTGAATTATTCCGATCCTTGGGGGGGGAGGTTCAACTCAGCTGGAGTCGACAGTGAATCGCTACTTAATGGCGGCTTTATAGCTCTATTTGCCGGCACTTGGGAAGTTGAAATTGCCAGTGAAGTTGCAGCTCAAAAAGACAGAGCGACAAAAATCTTTCTGCATGAATACTTTCACATTCATCAGAATGCCCTTAAATTCTTTTTTGAGAGTACACAGACATTTGGTATACCAATAGCGTGGCAAGATGATCCCAACAACAATATCCATGAAGAGCCGCCCACACAGTCATGGGTGTTCCCCAATTGGATAGAAGAAGGGGGAGCCGAGTTTGCGGGGATAATTTTGGCAGCAAAATTCGACCCATTATTTGATGCTAGGTCTTTATTCGAGAACACCTTGGATGAAGCAAGAAACGTTGTAGTGACAGCTGCAAATAATGGAGATGTGGTCTCTTTGAAAGACTATGAATATCAAGGTGGCCTATATGAATCCTCGGATAATCCGAATAATGGGATTGCCAGAGAATATGCTTATCAATATACGAGTGGAGCCTGGGCCTTGATGTATTTGTGGTCTCTTGACGAGACTAACTTGCAGAAAATCATGGTCGACTATTACAAAAGGAGTCTAACCTGTAGTCTACCTTGTTAGCAGCGTGTGGCAGGTAGGTAAGCCCTATTTGCCACATAACGTTACTTGGCGACTATTATGTACCTCAGTTAGTAGAACACTTTAGTATGGGGTTTCGCAGAATATCCGAATTTCAGGTTCCGAGCTAAGTCAAGCCGGATGAGTTACTGAACGTAATCCGGAAGTGCTTTTCTTGATAAAACTCCCCAAATTCTCTTCGGATGCCATGTCCGGCTTCGCTTTTGTAACCATGCCCGCCCTCGCTATGCTTTTGCTGCCAATATGTTGGTTAACTATTTATCACTGGCCTAGGAATAGATTGTCAAATGCCAAACTAATTTGGCAATCCAGTTAGTCTAGCTCTCAGGAAATGCGAAGGAGTTGCGAGGGCCTGACCCCGCCTTACTCAGGCAGGCTGTCGTAGATCATCTCGTAGCTGTGGTAGCGGCTTACGGCGATGACGCCCTCGTCCACGCCGTGCATGATGGCGCAGCCCGGCTCCACCAGGTGGGTGCAGTTGCTGAACCGACAATTGCTTGCCATCTCAACCATGTCCGGGAACCAGCCAGCCAGATCGAACTGCCGAAGCCCGCTCAGACCGAACTCGCGGATTCCCGGCGTGTCTACAACGGAACCGCCGATATCCAGCCTATGGAGGGTGTACTGGGTAGTAGTGTGCCGGCCTTCTCCACTCCACTCGCTGATCTCCGCGGTACGCAAGTCTAGGTTTGGCTGAATCTGAGACAGTAGGGAAGACTTGCCTGAGCCGGAAAGCCCTGTCAAAGCCGTTAGTCTGCCACGCAGGAGCTCTGTTAACTCAGCGACACCCTCGCCTGTGAAAGCGCTGGCCTTGATCACTGTGTGCCCGAGTTCCTGGTAGACCCTGGTAAGATCCAGGAACTCCTGATCGTCCTCCATAAGGTCCGCCTTGTTTACGCAGATGAGGGGCTCTAGCTCACCAATGTCCGCCGCGATGATGCAGCGGTCGATAAGCTCCGGCCAAATAATCGGGTCTCGCCAGGAGGCCACAATGAGAAGCTGGTCTGCATTGGCAACCATTAGCTGCCGTCGATTGAAGTTGAAGGCATCAGGCCGAGTGAGCATGGTACGTCTTGGAAGCACGCCCTCGACTAGGCCTTTGCTCCGATCCGTGCCGCTGACAAGCACCTCGTCTCCCACAGCTACGCCGTTGGTGAAGCCGGTTTCCAGGCCGCTAATCCTGCCCCTGAGACGGCATCGCAATATCCTGTCGTCCAGCTCCACATCACACATGGCTGTGGTTACCGATATGACAACGCCTTTGGTGCCGATGTTGGTCTCATCGTGAAGAGCCGCCTGGCCTTCGATGCCTCCGTCGGCTCCTAGCGTCTCTCGCTCAATGCCCCGCCTACGTTCACGCTCGTCTTCGGGCATGATGCGGTCTCGCTCGACGCACTGCGTTTCTTCCCAGTCGTCGCCGCCAGTGCCCCAGTCACGTATTCTGGGTGCCTTGCTTTTGATGTTGCGCCGGAGGTCTCTTCGGCGGGTACGGCCACGACGTGTGCCCTCTTCCTTAGCTATGCCTTCGTCGGGCTGCTCAACCTGTTTGGACTTCTCCGGGGATTTCTCATCTGCGTTCAAGCATGTCTCCAGGGCATCTCCTGATTTTGCACTTTTACACTTGGCCGGAATTACTAATCGGCCTTACCTTATATTATAGGGCAGTTACCAGGTGGCACCAATTCCCTGGCTTGTGAGTAGGCGGACACGCCCGTTACATCATGTCCTTATAAACCTGCTGGCCCTGGCGGAAAAGGTCCACCACCTCCTGCCTCTGCTGGTCGCTATAGAATCGACCCTTCGCTCGCACCCACTCCAGCGACGTTTCGATGCGGTCGTCGAACCAGGCTGCGGCCGTCTTCTTTTCGGCGCTGTCTCTTCCCGCTTTAATGTAGATGGGGCTTGTGTGGGCGAATATTGGCTGGAAGAAGCTATCCCTGGTGTCGCTGGACGCCTTGGCCGCGATCCAGCCATCCGCGTTCACGTCGACGTTTGCTTCTAACGTCCCGCTGGCCGAGCCCTCCTCGAAGGTTTCTCTTGCAACGACGTTGCTGTTGTACAGCAGTTCAATGCACTTGACGGGGTAGTGCGATTGCCACCGAATAGTGGCGGACAGCTTGCTGCCTACGTCGATCTCGATTTCGTCGCCTGGCGCATGGCCGTTTACCTCCAGATGCAACGCAGGTCCGTTGGTAATGAACGTCCGACCGTCCCGCAGCGCCTGCAACCAGGACTCGTAATCGAAGGCACCACCCGTGTAGCTGTAGACTCGGTTGGCCGAACTGATGTACCAGTCGGAGCCTGTAGAGGCTGGCAGACGCATGCCAGCATTTAGCATCTGGTAGTAGATGTCGTACTCTGCCTCATTCCAACTTGGGTCGAACAGGTTGAACGCGTCTAATTTTCCCAGGGCAGCAGCCACTGGAGCTTCCATGCCCTGACCGTTGTGACACCAGATAACCAGTCCGCCCTGTCTTCTGGCGTTGTCGCAGGCCAAGGATAGGGGAGGGTAGTCCGGCTCGAAGGCGTCAACCAGCACGCCTCGGCTCAGCGGCTCAACGGCGTTGCGGATGTTCAACAGCATTATGTGGCCGTAGCCTATGGTCCATGGCTCACGGTTGTGGCGAGACTCCTCCCCGTTTTGCACATAATGGTGGGCAGAGGAGAATTCGGTAAGCGCTCCGATGGGGTACTTGTTGGTGGCGTATTCCAGGGTTCCCCTCTTGAGAATGCTAACTGCGGTCATACGCAGATCCTCTATTCGGGGATCAAGCTGAAGGCGCTCGTCGGGACGGCCCTCTTTTTCGTCGTAATGAATATGTGTATTTCCGGGATGCCATCCCTCTTTCGCCAGTCCTGTCCAGCGACCCAGTGTAATTTCCACAGCCTCAGTTCCGGAGTTTGCGGCGTCGAGGTTGACGACGGCTGGGGTATATTCTGTGCCTCGTTCAACAATGATCCGGGTTGGACCTCGGATGATGTCCACGTCAAAGGCTCCATCGCTGTAAAAGAACGGGGCGCCTGTGCCGACTTTGAGAAGAGCATTCGGTGGTTGAACGAAGGCACCCCTGGAGTCCAACACCTGCACTCGTGCCGCGACTCTATCGCCGCTTGTCTCGTCGATGATTACCCCTGAAAGCTTGGTCAATTTCTGCCCTCCTTAATTCTGATATGTGAGGAGAAAAGCCTTATTTGCGTATTGAATAAGGCTTGTGTCAAACGTGATATTGGTGTTTCCACCCATAATTTTTTGTGTGAGACCTATGTGGTGTATGTTGGTCAAATTGGGCAAAAAAATCCAGAATAATCCTACTAATAAAGAATCTTAATTACTGGTATGCCAGATGATAAAGGGCCAAAGGCCTTATCGTATGCCTTCTAATTTTTCGATAAGTATAATACTTTAATCAAATTCGTTCCCAAGCGAAAGTACTGTAATTTGAGGTACGACCAAATCTATAGAAGCTGGCCCAGTATGGATTGCGCACTAACTCAGTACTGGCATAGTGAATGCCATATTGCCTTTAATTCGCGTTTAGTAAACATTCATCAATACCCTTAAGGGGTATGTTTGTAGCATATATTGCACCTGATAATTGTGTAAAAGCGGCTCACTTTAGGCAGAACGATATATCGTTCCATAGATCTAAGAGGGAGCCAGTAGTTAATGGCAAAGAACTCCGCCACACTGACGCTCAAGCTGCTAGGGACGTACCGTGATTCTTGAGACCCACAGGCTCATGAACAGCTAGTTACCAATTACGTACCCCTGGTTCGTAGGCTCTGCAGGCGATTGCGAACTTTTCGGGCGCCGCAAGAAGACCTATTTCAGATAGGCATGATAAGCCTATCTGAATGCCCTTGAAAAGTTCGATCCTGAGAGGGGCACTAGCTTCTCTTCATTAGCCATCCCAGAGGTACTGAGCGCCATTCTTAACTATCTTAGGGACCACGGTAGCCTAATCAAGATTCCCTGGACCTTGCGACGCAACAAGCTCGCAGAGTTTATTGCGTCCTCTCTTGGCCGATGGCCCAATGTTCCTGAACTGGCAGAAGCATGCGATCTCACCGAAAAGGAGATCCTGGCAGCTACCGAACTGGGAAGAATCGGAGACCCTCGTTCACTTGATGAGAGCGTTGAGACCGATGATTCTGACGGCAGCGTCTTCTTATCTGACTATGTGGGGTTCCGTTGACACCGAATTTGAGCTCTCATTGGATAGGCTCGCCTTGGCAACGAGCCTGGATACTCTCCCCGACAGAGAAAGAACAATTCTCCAGCTTCGTTTCTATAAGAGTATGTTTCAGCAGCAGATTGCCGAGTGCATAGAGATTTCTCAGATGCACGTTTCAAGACTTTAGCGTGCCGCCCTTCAAAAACTGCGAGGAGGAGTCTTGGTCAAGAATTCAGTGGCGCTAACCGCCCCCTGATGCCGCTCCAAAGACAAGGACGAGGGCACGGTCCAAAGTAGCCAGCTAAGCAAATAAGAACAGATAACTCAAAGGACTTGGGCCTTGTCAACTCGACTTTATGTTGGCAGGTCCTATTCCCACTCAGATCCTGTTTTTACCCTTCGCACCGACAGTAATATTGAATCAGTGCCGGGCTAGCTAATTCCCTCTTGCTTAAGCAGGTCCCACAACTGGGTGATCGTTTCCGCGTTCTCTTCCAGCGTGAACCCATCTACCTTGTATTCCTGCGAATTGCTCATACCGTCCACCGCGCCCAGGTCCACAGTCTTTTTTATCAGGTCCATGTCCTCATCTACGGTAGGCATTAGGTTCTTGCCCGATAGCTTTGATAGCGATGCCACCAGTCCGTAACCACCCCAGTTAGAGACACTGGAGAGGATCAGCTCGGAAACGCTGGTTACGCATGCCTTCTTCACCAACGAGTCCACATTGGTTACCTCTTCGGCTACATTGCCCATTCCTATCTCGTTGCCACCGTCGCCCACGCCTACGGTGTGAGGATGGTTGCTAATCAGGTAGTCAGTTCGAGCGTTGTATGGTGTAATATCCCGGCCACGCATATTAAGGAACATCTTTTCGTCAGTGAAGCCGCATCGCTCGATGGCGATAACCACTGACGGGGCTAAGCTTTTTAACAGGTCGATGGCAAAGGCTTCGCTGGCGCTGTCGTCGGTAATCGGGAAGTCCACAACCCGGGATCCCGCACTCTTCGTGCCTTCCATGATTGCTATTCCGTGCTGGTCTGTCACGTACACAATTTCATAGCCCAGGTTTTCCAGGGCATTGCCTATGCTGACAGCGCCTGGGGGGCCGTCGGTTTCCACCATGCCAGCGTCCAGGATGTAAAAGCCTGTGATTATGACCGCAGTACCTGGATGGTCCAGTATGAGTTGCGCGGCCCGGTCGCAGAAGTCAGTGGGGACAAAGGGCCTTAGCTTGGATATCCCTCTGCGATCTCTATCTAAAATAATGTCTTCAATGGTCATCTACAATCTCCTGATGGGTTGTATTAGTCGTCTTATTGAACTGGCAAAGGGATAATTTACAGTACTGCTAGGTCTTCGTCCTTCTTGTTGGTAATGAACATGTGCCCTGGAGCATGAGTTATCATCAGCGGCGGCTTGGCGCTCATCGCCACTGCCTGTGGGGTGACACCACAGGCCCAGAACACCGGCACCTCCCCCTCTTCAAAAGCAACGGGTTCGCCGAAATCCGGCTTGCTGATGTCTGTAATTCCTATGGCCTCCGGATTGCCTATGTGCACAGGTGCACCGTGTACAGCAGGGAAGCGGGACGTTACCTGAACGGCCCTGACTACCTGTTCCTGGGGGATAGGCCTCATTGAGACGACCATGGGCCCTGAAAATGCCCCTGCTGGTGTGGTCGCTATGTTAGTGATGAACATGGGTACGTTGGTGTCGCACTCCATGTGACGCATTCTAATTCCAGCCCGTAATAGGGCCGACTCGAACGAAAAGCTGCATCCTAATAAGAACGAGACCAGATCATCTCGCCAGAACTCGGCCAGGTACTCAACTTCCGAGATCATCTCTCCGTGCTGATACACCCTGTATAGCGCTACATCTGTGCGGAGGTCAGCGCCGGGTGCGAAGTGTTGTGGCTCTGTCTGACCTGCCTCAACCACCTCCAGAAGCGGGCAGGGCTTTGGGTTGCGCTGGCAGAAGAGCAGGAAATCGAAAGCCATATCCATTGGTATAATGGCGAGGTTAGCCTGAACACGCCCGGGAGCCATTCCGCTGGTGGGATGAACTAGTTCGCCTTTTCTAATCAGGCTGCGCAACTCGTCAGGACTTTTCGGCAAGGTTGCTAGCTGCATATCAGACCTCTGCTTTAGATTATTCGCTTGTTTTGCGCTGCATTGTAGGCAGTTGGGGTAAGGGTAATTCCCATTGGTAGGCTAGTCAAGGCAGGCGCTCTCGCTTCGTAGGATAGCGCCTGAGAGACGCTTTCGAAGACCTAAAATTGCAACCAAGACCCGGAGAAGACAGGCTAAATTCAGGCCCAAGAGAACAGAATATTAGCTAACGCCCCTGCGCGTACTTTCGATAATATATGAGCAATCTAAATGATCGGGTATTTCCTAAGTAAATTAGGGTGATCAATCTCTCTTTATGTGTATATAAGGGATATGATGACAAAATCTGCAATAGCAAAAAACACGTCGCCTTCAATCTCACCCTCACTTCCGTCTGGACAGGTAGCATTTTTCCGCAGTCTGT
>CAJWRP010000076.1 GCA_913046025.1 uncultured Chloroflexota bacterium | reverse complement strand
AAAAATGCTTTTAGCTTTTGACTGATCGCCGTCCACCTTTCCTTGAGATGTTCTGGGCATACTTCTTCCAGAGACTTGCCTCCACAATATAAAAAGGCATAGTTTACATCTAAATTTTTAAGGAAGGGTGCGTATTTCCAAGTTGCTGTTAGATCGGCTGATAACACTTCTGTTATTTTACCATCGACATAATATTTTGCGCACTCGTTTTTATCGTCGAGTATTTGAAATAACATTGGTTATCCGTTGTCAGTAACTAGGATTGGCCGCTGGTGCCGGAAGGCGACCCGGCGCTGGCGTTCGCGTCGACGTTCCGAGCAAGGCCGTCGTGCACTTCAAGGCGGGTCGCCTCATGAAGGAACGGGTGCAGGGCGAGGACTTCGTGGCCGACGAAGAGCCGGTTCCGCAGTGGCCTTACTCGCCCCCCAAAAACCCCGAGGCCATTGACATCCTGGCGCAGGCTTACATGGACAGCGATCACAATATCGGCCACATGATAAATGTCCTGTTCAATTCGGACTTTTTTAAGAAGGCTCAGTTCACCCGGATTAAGGGTCCGGCTGAGCTTGTCGCCGGCACCATGCGGTTGAGTGGAGGTATAACCAAGCCTCTGCTGGAGATCGTTCCTGACTCCAACCTGCCAGGCTACATGGGGCAGATGCTACTCAACCCGCCATCCGTGGAGGGGTGGCACGAAGGGACGGAGTGGATCAACAGCGGCTCACTGGTAGAGCGGGTTAACTTCGCCGCCAAGGAGCTCAGCGACATCTCCAAGCCCGGTGTTCGGGCCATCATAGATATCTTGGCCAGCACAGACGGCGGCCAACTCACGCCTGAGGCTGTCGTGGACATGTGCCTTGAGATCATGGGCACTGGTGATGTTGACCCAGAGACCAGAGACTCCCTAATAAGCAGGGTTGCGGAGAAGGGCACAATTTCGCTGGCAGGTCATCAGCAGGACGACGATTCAGAGAAACGCGTCGGGGAGTTGCTGGGCCTAATAGCTTCCACGTCGGAGTACCAGATTAATTAGAAAGCAGTAAATAGCTGCCAGCAATCAGGATCGAGGTACAAGCGAAGCACTGAAAACTGACTGCTGAAACCCGATACCTATAAGCCGCCCAAAGGTACCTATATGACAACGCAATCGACGTCCCGAGCAATTAACCTTAGCTACCTCAAGACCATCGGCATCGTGAACAACCAGCCTATTGGCAGGGGCTTCGCCAATCCCATCGACGTGGCGTTCCACCCCGACGGACGCATCTTTGTCATGAATCGAGGCGCGCCAAACTTCGCCCGCATCGGTGTCATCAATATCAACGAAGACTACCTTCACGAGTTCGGCAAATACGGCGACGCAGACGGCCAGTTCAAGCTGCCAGCGGGCCTCACCATGGACAGCGATACGAATCTGTACGTCACGGACGAGTTCCACAATCGAGTTGCTGTGTTCGACGAAGATGGCAACTTCATCAAAAACTGGGGAGAGGGCGGCAGATCTGAAGGCCAACTCGACGGGCCTTCAGGCATCGACATAGACGGCAACGACGACGTTTACATCGCCGACCAGAACAACCACCGAATACAGAAATTTTCCAAAGACGGCCGCTTCATATTGACCTTCGGCGGTTTCGGTGGCAGTGACGGCCAGATGAACATGCCTTGGGGAGTAGACGCCGCCCCCGACGGGAGCGTATTTGTCGCCGACTGGCGCAATGATCGCATCCAGAAGTTTTCAGGTAACGGGCAGTTCATCGCCGCATTTGGTAGCACAGGTCGGAGCGACGGCCAGTTAAACAGGCCCTCCAGCGTGGAGGTCGACGCAGAAGGATTCATCTACGTAGCTGACTGGGGTAATGAACGTATTCAGGTCTTCGCACCTGACTTCGCTCATCTGGCAACTCTGCAAGGCGAGGCCACGCTCTCCAGATGGGCCAAGGACTTCCTGGCAGCCAACTTAGATGAGACGGAGACTCGAAAGATCTCCAATCTCGATCCCAAGAACCTACCACCGCAGTACAACACGCCACACCTGGTCTCGTCGCAGATAGAGCCTTACTTCTGGGGTCCCGCCTCCGTCAACGTAGACCCGCAAGGCCGCATGTGGGTTACGGAGACATCCAGGCACAGGATTCAGATTTACCAGAAGGGGTAACTATGCAAACCCGCTGGCGGCGGAGCAACTACCTGATCTCCTACGGAAACCACTCCAGAGCATGTTCCATTGAGATCAACTATGTCGCCGTCCAGGTTTAGCTTCGTTTATCCATCCACTGTCACAAATGTGGCAGCCTTAATATCTAGTTCAAGACCAGACTCTTTCCAGTACTGTGGTTGGCCTTTACATCGGCGTCGAAACCCGCTTCCAACAATAGGTTCAGGCCCGAGCTCATTCCGATATCTAAATCGGAGCGGATTACCAAGTCTCCATCGACCACCACGGCGACTTCGTTCTCCGCGTCGAGTGTCATGTCATTAGAACTCAAAATGAGTATATCGTTACTGTCATTAATTCTTATTTCGTCGAAGCTCATGTGAATAAGCCTGGATGGGCTCTGTAGAAAAACGCCGCTGTCAGTAACTTCGACAGAGAAGTCGCCGCTAGGACTTTCTATGCGGGTAACGCCTCCGGAAACAGAAGTCTTGGCATCAGCAGCCAAGTGGGTGTTGGTGACACATCCCACGCAATTACGCCCCCATCAGCCGTATTGGCTTGCTCCGCAATCATGGCGAAGGGCATCGATGACAGAACCAGGCGGCCAGATACCCGAAGAGGATCGTAAGGTGAATGGGTTGTGCATATAGATTCGAAGGCTCACCCTGATTCGCAATTGTCTTCGCGCGTCCACGTTTTTCGGAATTGAATGGTATATCCCTCAATTATGGAGCTGATGAGGTGCTTTGCCAGGATGTCGATTGCTTGTTGACAGGCCAATCACCACGCTGTACTATTCCACCTACTCACGAGACCTAAGCCTTTCGGAATGACTACTGTTGCGTTTTTATTTGCGTAGGTGGTTCAAGGGACAGGATTTCATGCCAACATCAAGGAGGGAAACGAACGATGGTTGAATTTATTAGAACAAAACACCTTATATTAGCGACTCTGGGGCTGGTGTTATTGTTGGGTTTGGCATGCAGCAGCCAGCCTGCTTCACCTGCGCTTGATACCGCAGAACTTTCCAAGCTTGTTCAGAGCGCAGTGGAAAAGTCGTCTCAGCCAGCTCCGGTATCAGCTCAGGAAATTCAGCGCATGGTCGAGGCTGCAGTAGCCTCGTCAGCGCCTGAGGGGGCATCGGCGGAAGAAATTAGGACGATGGTCCAGCAAGGCGTTGCTGCATCAATTCAACCAGGAGTGACCGCCGACCAGATAAAGAATGTTGTTAACAAGGCCGTGGCTGACGCTGCGGCGTCACAGAAACCTGGCTTGACCGCTGGTGATGTTGAAGCGATCGTAAATTTAGTCGTGCAGGCCGTGCCAGAGGCCGCAGCACCAGCCCCCGCAGGCTCAAAGCCCAGCGGAGAGTTGACTGTAGGTGTAGGCGGACTCCCCCCTCTAGTACAGTTGGGTTCAAAGGATGCAGCAGGAACTACCAGCGTAGGTATGAACTGGAGCATATATGAAGGGCTGTTTAAGGCGCCACCAGCTCCACAGCCTGGTGAGGCATCGTCCCCAGCCCCTGCTACTTATGTGTCAGAGCTAGCGGAATCATGGACAATAGCTCCTGACCAGACGAGCATATCTTTTAACATTCGACAGGGCGTTCAGTTCCATGACGGATGGGGTGAATTGACGGCTGAAGACGTCGCATGGACGTTTAATGAGTCGTTGATTTTGGGCTCAACTGGAAATGGTGCAGAGCAGCTCCCACCGGCTCTTAAGATTGGATGGGACGCACCGGATAAGTACACAGCCGTCATGAATATCGAACCTGGTGAATTCCCCCCAACTTGGGGAACTCTGATTGGTAAAGGGTGGTCCGATACCTACGGTATACTCAGCAAGAACCTTTACGACACAGTGGGCGAAGATAAGTTCCTAACTACGCCAATTGGAACCGGACCATATAACGCTACATTCTGGAAGGGACACGACGAGATGGTTGCTGAGGCAGTGGTAGACCATTGGAGGGTGACACCGAGCGTAAAGGTGCTGCGGGTTATCGAGATGCCCGAGCAGGCAACTCGAGAAGCGGCGCTGCGAACGAGAGAAATCGACATAGCGCCTATTCCCGGTAAGGCCCTTAATGCACTCCTCGGCGATATTGGTGGGGGCGCAGTGGTGGTTGGACTTACCAACCCGAATACCATCTACATGTCCGGCAACTACTGGGGCAAGACTTGCCCAAGCTGCGAAGAAACCGACGTCTACCGAAAGTGGGACGGCTTCACCGAAGCCATAGAGCTAGGCTACCCGTGGGTCGGTGACCCTGAAGATCCAGAGGGCATGGAGAATGCCCGTAAGGTTCGCTGGGCCATGTCAATGGCTATCGACCGACAGACAATAATTGACACGGTACTGGGCGGTTTCGGAGACCCTGTTTACAACAGCCATATGCATTCCCAATTCCCTCCGGGATCTCCTCTTTATAAAGACGAGTGGACGGTGCCCTTTGACACCAAAAAGGCAAACGACTGGTTGGCAGAAGCAGGATATTCGGACGGATTCGAAGTTACGCTTTGGTCCGCCCCGGACTTTTCCTTCTGGGACCCGGAAATTGCGGACGCCGTAGGTGAGATGTGGCGGCAGAACCTCGGTCTTGACGTCACCGTGGACCACTCTCCATATGCCAGCAGGCGGCCGCAGTCGGTGGACAAGAGCATGAATGTGCCTTGGTTGCACGGTTTCGGCTTCGAAAAGGGCGGGACCATCGCGAACTTCTATTGCCCACACCCAGGTCACATTGGCGGGTTGACGCTGCCCGATGATCTCTGTGATATAGGATTCGAAAACGACGTTGAGCCGTCATTTGATAAGCGTATGCAAAACAATGCTACTGTAGGAGATTACCTGTCATATCAGCAGCTACACATCGGTGTAGCAACAGTCGGGAATTACTTTGTTTACCAGCCATATGTTAAGGGCTGGAAGCCGTTTACTGTTAACTACTTCAACAACCCTGAGAGTATTACCATCGAGAGGTAGAACGTAACGGTTCAGCTATGCCCTGTGCAATGGAAGAACGGGTAATCCCTCATAACGACGGGGTAGCGTTGAACAAAAGAAAATGAATGAATTATATAGGGGTACCTTTAAGTGGGTACCCCTATATCGTGTAGTAACAAAAGGGAAGGTATGCGAAGACTAATCATTCTGCGGCTTTCGTCCATGATTTTGGTGTTAATAGGCATAACCATTCTTGTTTTTGGGCTGTCTAGATTATCAGGAGACCCGCGTTACCTATATATGTCTGCGTATACCAGAATTACCTCCGAGTCCTGGGAGGCTCAGGGTAAAGCCATGGGGTTGGACAAGCCTATAGCAGTACAGTACGGGCTTTGGCTTCTGAATGCCGCCAAAGGGGACTTTGGTGAATCGGTTCATTACCGGCGTAATTCCCTGGAAATGATTATTGAGAGCCTGCCGGCCACTTTACGTTTGTCGGGAGTTTCGTTCGTATTCGCCGTCTTGCTGGGGGTGCCTTTAGGTGTGCTGTCTGCCGTAAAACGCGTATCAGTGTGGGACTATTGCGGCAGAAGCTTCGCCCTTCTTGGCCAGGCTGCGCCGCCGTTTTGGATTGCTATCGTGTTGGTCTGGGTGTTTAGCGTACAGCTTGGTTGGCTTCCAACCTCGCGACAAGGGGACTGGACGCATTATGTCCTGCCCGTTGTAACGCTCGCCTGGCTGCCGGCAGCTGGGCTCCTACGCCTAACTCGCTCCTCCATGCTTGAGATAATGGATAGCGAGTATATAAAATTGGCCAAGGCAAAAGGGGTAGGCTCCTGGAAGATAATTTGGAAGCACGCCCTAAGAAATGCCCTGATCGCCCCTTTGACTTTCGCAGCCACTCTTCTCGCCGGATTTCTAACCGGAACGGTAGTCATAGAGACCGTATTTGCCTGGCCTGGCCTTGGTAGGCTGGCGGTGCAGGCAACCCTGAATACTGATTTCCCTCTGATAACCGGCCTCGCGCTGATATTCTCGATTATGTTTCTTTTGTGTAGCCTGGCCGCTGATATTTTGTACGCCGTGATCGATCCTCGCATAAGGTACCGGTAGGTCGGAAATGAGCAGTAATATTTCGTATATTGAGAAGAAACCTGGTTCGATCTCCGGTGTGTTTATTACGCTTCGCCGACTGCCGATCATCCCGTTATTTGTGATCTCAGTTATCATTTTTGTTGCCATTTTCGCGCCCTTCGTTGCGCCTCATCATCCACTACAGGCAGATTTTGAGAAGAGAAATACTCCTCCGGCCTGGGAAGTGGAGGGCACGTCGGATTACCTGCTAGGTGGGGACCACATTGGTCGTGACGTTCTTAGCCGGATTATTTACGGCGCTCGGATATCGCTTTTGGTAGCAGTCACGGTCTTGATAGCCGGCACTCTGTTTGGCACGGTTCTGGGGATAGCCGCGGGTTATCTGGGCGGTGCCGTTGACGAAATCATCATGCGCCTGGTGGATTTCACCAACGCAGTGCCATTCATATTGGTGGCGCTCGTAGCCTCCGTCGTTTGGCAACCAAGCCTGAGGCTAGTGATCATCCTATTGATAATCTTTACATGGCCTCCCTTTGCGCGCCAGGTGAGGGCTGAGACGTTGCAGTTGAAGTCGATGGATTACGTTTCTCTTGCCAGGATTTCTGGGGCGTCAGGCCTGCGCATTGCAATCAAGCACATCCTGCCGGGTGTAGCCAGCACTGTAATGGTTCTCGCATCCTTGCAGGTGGGCTCATTGATTATTACCGAATCAGTTCTCAGCTTCCTCGGTGTTGGGATTCCGGCGCCTTCACCCTCGTGGGGCAATATGGTCGCGCAGGGCAGGAACTATATCTCCACCGCCTGGTGGATAACGTTCTTCCCAGGATTTGCGATCTTGTTAGTTGTGTTCTCGATGAACTTCTTTGGTGATTGGCTCCGGGACAAGCTAGACCCCCGACTAAGACAGCTTTAGTTAGACATCTAGTTGTGATAAGAGCGTGGCGCGGCGCATTTTATCTAATCGGCCTATGTTCCATGCGGCTGTACAGCCTGAAGAAACTGTGCCAGGGCACAACCACGGATCCAAGAAATCTTCTAGACTCTGACTGCAACGGAATTATTCGCTCGCTCTGATCTTGAGTCTGAGCGAATGAATAGCCTACGAAATCTGAAACAGTCTAGTAACCAGCGCCCCCCAAGTCCCGAGCGTGGCGCGCTACCGACTGCGTTATGCCTAAACTAGGACTTCTGGTAGGCCTTAGATTTCAGCAGAGATTGGCAACGTTTTTCGAAGTCGCCTACCGAGGAGTGGGTACGCAGAGGTCCCAATATAGCGTCAAGACCAGAGGCAGAGGTGTCGTCAAACAGGCCCGCCAGCGATATGACAACATCCTCCAGGTCAGGAATAAAACGAGCTCCGCTATCAACCTAAGGCCGTGACTTCGTTGAGCAACCTAGCACCATGAAGACCGCGAACTTCCGTGACAAACGCCGATATGTCTCGCTGGGCACCACCCGTGTCATCCAACAGGAACTTGGAGACTTTGGAATCGATAAACGCCATGAACACCTCTTACTTCTGGTTATTAACCAGAACGAGCTAGGATACGGAATGCTCTACACCGGAAATGGGCAACAAAAAAGGACGAACCCGTTGGGTTTGTCCCGTTACTTTCAACTAGCATATATGTTCTCTATTGTCAAAGTGTACCCCAAACGCCAGCCAGCCGAGGACCTCCACGCCAACCTTGTGCTAAGCTGCATGTTCAATTAAGTGGGAAGCTTTAGTAGTTCCCTAATGCTGGAAGGCAGGACAGTGTAATGGGCAGGGCAGGATGGTACAGCGATCACCCGCCAACTTGCAGTTGTGTAGAGTGCACGGAGAAGCGCCTGAGGGAGCCTCAAAGAATAACCTTGCGCCAACTGTTAAACCGGTTTCTGGACATGTTTCGTCGTAAACGCTAGGAGCATCCCTGAACAGAGACCAACCTATT
>CAJWRP010000075.1 GCA_913046025.1 uncultured Chloroflexota bacterium | reverse complement strand
CAATGGCCCTTATCGGCGGGATACTGAGCATCAAGCCCATGATCATCCTGCGCGATGGCGAGGTGAACGAGCTTGCCAAGGAGCGTACCCGGCGCAAGGGCGTCGCTCGCCTTATCCGCACCGCCCATGAATTCGGGACGGTAGATGACATCGCAATATTGCACAGCACGACGCCTGATGAGGCCGAATCTCTCGCCAGCAACCTCAGCCAACTTTTGCCGGAAGGCCGTCAACCAGTGATTTCCAGGGCAGGCTCAGTAATCGGCACCTACTCGGGCCCAGGAGCTCTAGGCATAGCTTTAATCAGGTCAGCAACCACTTAGAGTACGCTGAAAAGGCAAAAATCAGACCGATTTCCGTCCATTGCTGTGGAACATGCGTACTTACCTCGGTTAAAATCAGATCGATGGCTACTTCATCGACAAGCAACACGAGCTCCAAGCTGGAAGCCCTGGCCAAGATACTTGTTCAGGAGCGCGACAAGGGCTGGCTAGACACCACCGTTATGGGTGGACTGGACAAATTCCTGACGCGCTGGGCGGATGAGCTTAATGTCACGCTGGGCGAGCCTCCTTCCTACACCGAGCTTAGTCCCGACGACCGCGTCAAATGGGCACATGTTGCCATGAAGAAGATGGGGTTGGCTCCGGCTGCCGGAGTCGCAAAGTCAGCTAGCAGACCAGCGCCATCTGCGAATCCTCCAGCCAAGAAGAAACCCGCGTCGCCTCGCCGTGCAAAGGCCGCCGCAAAGCCCACCAGCGTAGGTCTGGACGACGATATCATGGCCTTGCGCTCCGTTACGAAGCGAAACGAAGCCAGGCTCAGAAATCTGAACATGCAGACGGTCAGGGACCTGGTCTTCCACTTCCCGCACAGGCACAACGACTTCGCCAGGCTGCGAAAAGTCGCGGACATCGTACCGGGCGAAGACCAGACGGTATCGGTCACCGTATGGGAGGCGAGTCTGACGGGCCATCCCAAGCGCAAGTCCACACAGGCCGTTCTGGGCGACGACACAGGCAATTTCCGGGCTATCTGGTTCAACCAGCCATACATGGCAAAAACCCTGGCTGCCGGCTCCCAGGTGCTTATCAGCGGACGTCCCGAGGTCTACAAAGGCCAAATTATTTTCAAGTCGCCAGAGTACGAGATACTTAAAGACATGGAGGACCTCGTTCACACCGGTCGCCTGGTCCCTGTATACCCGTCTACCGTAGGCCTGCCCCAACGCACGCTACGCCGTGTCGTCAAAGAGGCCGTTGACACCTGTTTAGGCCAGGTCCACGAATTCATGCCGAAGAAGGTCATTGCCGACGCAGGCCTCATGGGGCTGACCAAGGCCATTACCCAGATGCACTACCCGGACTCACAGTCAGAGCTTTCGCCAGCGCGGCGCAGACTGGCCTTCGACGAGCTTTTCATGCTGCAGTTGGCGGTCATCAGTCGCAGGCAAAGCTGGCAAGAGGCGGGCAGAGCCATTGCCCTGGAAGCTGACACTGACGGCCTGAAAGCGTTCCTGGGTTCGCTGCCATACGAGCTAACAGGTGCGCAGGACAGGGTGCTTGGTGAGATATTAGGCGATATCACGAAGGACTGGCCGATGAGTCGCCTTCTGCAGGGAGATGTGGGCAGCGGCAAAACGGTTGTGGCCACGGCTGCATTGCTGGCCGCTGTTTTCAACGGCAAGCGGGGCGCTCTCATGGCGCCAACAGAGATACTGGCGGAGCAGCACTTATTCACCCTGACCCAGCTTCTTTCCGGCTCAGCGGTGTCCGATGATATCCAGAACTTTGTGACTGTGCCGGCAAACCCTCTGCCCAGGCCGGTCACGATTGGCCTCCTGCTTGGAAGCCTGCGTAAGAAAGACAAGGAGCAGATGCACCAGCGCATAGCCGATGGCGAGGTGGACATAGTCATCGGCACTCAGGCGCTCATTCAGGATACCGTTGATATTCCTAATCTAGCGCTGATCGTGGTGGATGAGCAGCACAGGTTTGGAGTCATTCAAAGGGCGTCACTGCGCGAGAAGGGCGTCCGGCCCCACGTGCTAGCTATGTCGGCGACGCCAATACCACGATCGCTGGCGCTGACCCTTTACGGCGACCTGGATGTATCTGCGATAGACGAAATGCCGCCGGGCAGGCTGACGATCCGCACCAAATGGGTGGAGCCAGAGAAGCGGACGACTGCCTACGGTTTTATTCGAAAGCAGGTTGAGGAGGGCAGACAAGCCTTTATCGTCTGCCCTCTAATAGAGGAGTCAGAGGTCGTGCAAGCCAGGGCGGCGACTGTAGAGTTTCAGCGTCTCTCAACCATCGTCTTCCCGGACTTACGGCTGGGGCTGCTTCATGGGCGCATGCGCATGGCCGAAAAGGCGGAAATCATGAACTCATTCAAGGCTGGCGAGCTGGATATCCTGGTGTCCACACCTGTGATTGAAGTGGGTATCGATGTGCCAAACGCCACCGTCATGCTAGTGGACGGCGGAGACAGGTTCGGCTTATCCCAGCTTCACCAGTTCCGCGGCCGTGTGGGAAGAGGCGAGCATCAGAGCTACTGCCTTTTGCTATCCGACTCCCCTGGCGCTGACGCCCGAGAACGGATGAAGATAGTGGAGCGCGTAAGTGACGGCTTCCAACTGGCTGAGGAGGACCTGCGGCTGCGTGGCCCCGGCGATTATCTTGGGACTCGCCAGAGCGGTCTGCCGGACATGAAAGTTGCCAGCATTATGGACCAGGACATTCTTTCGGTGGCCAGACACGAGGCCATTAAGCTGTTGGAATCAGATCCCGACCTGCAACTCCAAGAAAACAGGGCACTTTCTGAAGTATTCGATGTTTACTACGAAGGCGTTTCTGCGGAGATGAGTTGATCCCAGGCCAAATATGCCTATTCTTCCCTCAGTATGACCAGATAATCTGGTTATAGCCATCGCATCATCTTGGGCCCGTCTTCTCAGATCTTTAATATATGTTATTGACAGCGATAGCCTGTAACCTTATATTGATTGCGCAATTTTTTTGTTCATTAGAATTTTTCAATATTGTTGGCAAAGCCATTCCTGAAATGGGTCACTTACAGACCGTAAAACGGGGAGGATTATGGGAAAGATCAAGCACATCGCTATTGCAACGCAAGAACCAGAAAAGACGGCCAAGTTCTACAAGGACGTATTCGGCCTGGAAGAAGTTGGACAGGTAAGCAATGACAACGCCGAGGGCTTCTATTTGAGCGACGGCAACATCAACATAGCAATATTACGGTTCAAGAACGAAATACTGGTTGGCGATAAGTTCGATACCAATTACAGCGGTATTCACCACATCGGCTTCCAGGTGGACGACGCCGAAGCAGCGGACGTAAAGCTCCGCAAGGCTGATGCCTTCCCAATGGAAGAGATAAATTCGACTTTGCAAGCTGGTATGAGCAGGGGACACGGCGGAAAGAACGTCGAACTGAAGTACAACGGCCCAGACGGCGTGATGATCGACGTATCCCAGACCGGGTGGGTAGGAACAGAGGAAGAGTAAACTTCCAGCGATTGACCTAAATATTAAAAGGACTCGGCTCTAGGGCCGAGTCCTTTTAATTCGGAGGCATTATTTAGTGCAAACTTCTTGACCGTCTACAGGTATGCAGGCCTTCGCCTACTGTGGCCTATTGGTTGTCTGAATCATCTCCATAGGGCTGCTCCCGTTGAGGGTAGCCTTAACAAGACTCAGTGTTGTATAGGCGTCTCGTCCTCCAGTCAGTATACCTTCTCTCTTGGCTCTAATGTCAAAGCTTGTTGTGCCCTTAAATAGCTTTGAATAGCTATGACAGGGTAACCCTTATTCAGAATCCGCAGATAAGCACCAGGGAATCGAAGGTGACACTAGCGACGCCTCAATAACAAAGGGCGTCAAGCGTGAAGAGTCAAAGACATCGAGGGTCGGCGCAACATTTATGCCACCGAGCAACTGCAATATAGTCCCCATCAACATCAGTCCGACGGCGATTCCGCCAACAGCACCTGCCAAATCATCGAAGATGCCCATCTTGAAATTGGGAAGCAGCGCCGTAACGGCCAAGGCAAGCCTCTTTACGATTGTAAACGTCAAGGAGATTGCAATTATAAGACCGGCCAAGCAGGGCAAAATGTCTCCGCCAATATAAGTGACCAATAGGAAGGCGATCTGAGCCTGGAAGTTCACGAACCTATCATGAATCCCAGAACGATTCCGCCAGCCCCGAATGCGGACCTGATAATCCCGCTTTTAAGACCAATGAGTGAGAGCAGGCCCATGGAACCTATTAAGATCAGATCTATTACGTTCGTACCCCGCTTCCAACCTCATCCACCAGTACAGGTACACGTATCAATTCCTACTGACTGCAAATTCTTAAGAGACATCGGCAACTCAAGTTCTATTGTTGGTGATAGGTGTGGGGACTATTGTGACTAGGCGTGGGAAAGGTAGGCACAATGTTTGCCTTAGTGTGCGAGCTGTAAATACCGGAGTCTCCTACATGCATCCGTCAGGTAGAAACACTCAGATAATAGTGGTCACTGGCATACATGAGAGTGACTGTATTTACATTACGCGCAAAAAGAGGCGGGCCGTAGTGGCCCGCCTCTTTAACAATCAGTCTACTAGTTGTTAGCTGCTCTGATGGAACAAATTCAGGGCCGAACCAAGCTTGAACCATGCCAACTGAGACTCTCCGAAGGAGTGATTGAGTTGGAGAACTTCAGATGTTCCGTCGGCATGGGCCAGACGACATTCTACTGGCTTGCCAGGAGCTAGTTCGGACAGTCCTACCAGGCTGATACGGTCGTCTTCTAGAATCTTGTCATAGTCGGCTGGGTCCGGGAACGTTAAGGCTAGAAGACCCTGCTTCTTCAGGTTGGATTCGTGGATCCGAGCGAAGCTGCGCACGATGACGGCGGCGCCCCCCATTAGCCTCGGACACAGGGCGGCATGCTCACGGCTACTTCCCTCGCCGTAGTTGGAGTCGCCCACGATGACCCACTTAACACCTTGGGACTGATAGTGCTTAGCTATAGTCGCAATTGGCTGTGATGTCTCACCAGTCAGAACGTTCTTGCCCACACCGGTCTCGCCCGTGTAAGCATTTATCGCGCCCATCAGCGTGTTCTCGCTGAATTTGCCCAGGTGGCCACGATAGCGAAGCCAAGGGCCTGCAGGCGAGATGTGGTCGGTGGTAGTCTTGCCGATGGTCTTCATTACGACCGGCATGTCCTCGAAATCGTTGCCGTCCCATGCTGGCCAGGGCTGCATGAGTTGAATACGCTCACTATTTGGGTCGACGGCTAATTCAACTCCGGATCCGTCCTCAGGAGGAGCCTCGTAGGATGAGTTGCCTGTGGCGAAATTCTCCGAGGGTACCTCCGGAGCAGCCTTGGGAGGCTCCAGCTTGAACTCGGTTCCGTCTGCCGCTGTCAGCATATCTGTCAAAGGATTGAACGATAACCTTCCCGCGACGGCCATGGCCGTTACGATCTCCGGGCTGCCGATAAAGTTCATCGTGGACGCAGACCCATCATTTCTTGCAGGGAAGTTGCGATTGTAGGAGGTAAGGATTGTATTGACATGATCCGTTTCCTCCTTGGCCCTTCTCCATTGACCGATGCAAGGTCCGCAAGCGTTGGCCAGCACGCTACCATCGATATCGCGAAGGGAGCCCATCTGGCCATCTCGTTCAATTGTAGCCCGAACCTGCTCTGAACCAGGAGTTACCATGAAAGGCACACTCGCCTTGAGTCCGCGGGCCTTTGCCTGCTTTGCGACGTCGGCCGCCCTGCTCATGTCCTCGTAAGAGGAGTTGGTGCAGCTTCCAATAAGCGCCGAAGATACCTCATCTACAAACCCGTTGGCGGGGTCATCAACCTCTGCCGCCATCTGCGAGATAGGGCGGGCTCGGTCCGGCGAATGCGGACCTACCAGGTGAGGCTCTAGGGTAGATAAGTCTAGCCGTACTACTTTGTCATAGTACTTCTCAGGCTCTGTCTCTACTTCGTCATCCGGAGCAAGCAGATGCTTATACTTCTCAGCCAGGGGAACCAGTTCGGCGCGGTTGGTGGCTCGAAGGTACTGACCCATGTGATCGTCATAAGGGAACATTGACGTGGTCGCACCTAGCTCAGCCCCCATGTTGGTGATGGTTGCCTTACCGGTAGCACTAATTGTCCTAGCGCCTGGGCCGATGTACTCAACTATCGCATTAGTTGCGCCAGACACGGTCAGCGCGCCCGCCACAAACAGAATTACGTCCTTAGGTGCTGTCCAGCCGCTCAACTCGCCGGTCAAGTATACGGCGATATGCCTGGGATAGAGTACTTCCCAGGGCAGACCGGCCATGGTCTCAACAGCGTCAGCGCCGCCAACACCCACTGAGCATGCTCCCAGGCCACCAGCGTTAGGGGTATGGGAGTCTGTGCCGATCATGAGCTCGCCTGGAAAAGCGTAGTTCTCCAAAGCGACCTGGTGAATGATACCTGCACCCGGTCCCCAGAACCCAGCGCCGAACTTGGCAGCCGCAGATCGCAGGAAGTCGTAAACCTCGCTGTTCTCCTGAAGAGATTCCTTAAGGTCCACCCCACCCTCAACTCGGGCCTGAATCAGATGATCGCAGTGGATAGATGTGGCCACCGCTATCTTCTCCTGCTTTGTCTGCATGAATTGCAACATGCCGGTCTGTCCCAATACGTCCTGAAGAAGAACTCTATCGGGCCGAAGGAACAGGTAACTTTCGCCCGGAATCATCTCCTGGTTTTCAGGATCATCCAGATGTCCCAGCATGACCTTGTCCGCCAGAGTTAGAGGCTTACCCAACCGTCTTCTGACCACCTTGAGGTTCGCTTCGATAGTCTTATAGACCTTGAATGCCATTTCTGGTGTGGATTCAATCGTAACCATTGTTATGAACTCCTTATTTCACCTGCCTAAGAGCAAATCATATTCTTGACCCAATGCTTGCAATACGGCTGCTTCAAAGCTATCTATTCAGTTGCCTGATGATTGTTGACCAAACGAAAAGGGGTCTTGTTGGATTTATCAGGACATATAAAAGGCCCGGACCACAAATGTCGCCCGGGCCTCAATATGTTCTATAGGGATGACCCATCCTGGCGAAACTTGGCGTTACGCCCAAAAGCCGGGTCCCTTTAACGCCATCAGCGGTGGGCTTATCGGGATAGGCCGAAGTACTCGTAGTTCATGTCGATATACTTACGCCAATCTTCTGGGGTGTCGTCCTCGGCAAAGATGGCCACGACAGGACAAACTGGCTCACAAGCCGCGCAGTCGATGCACTCATCTGGGTTAATGTAATACATGTTGTCGTCGTCTGTTGTATAGATGCAATCCACCGGACAGACGTCTACACATGCAGCGTCCTTTAGATCTACGCACGGCTCGGCGATAATATACGTCATTATTGGCGGAAACCTCCTGCTAAGACAATGCTGCGTTTTCTGCGCCCATAGATTATAGATGCCTGCCGTATCTGCTTTCAACCTTTTGGGGCATGAAAGCCGAATTTACAGAACTATCTTGGTTAAGGGCTCACTGGATTGCCCCTTTTTCTCTGAGTTCACTGAGATCATCGTCATCGTATCCAAGCCCTTGGAGGATATTGGTAGTGCTCTCGCCCAGGGCAGGAGAAGCGCTCTGGGCCCTCAAAGGTGTTTCGCTCATCTTCAAGATCGGCCCTACCATGGTTACTTTGCCAGCTAGCGAGTGCTCCAGTTCCACGACAAGGCCGTTGGATGCTACCTGTTCGTCGTCCAGCAGCTCTTCCACAAACCGAACAGGTCCTGCAGGAACACCAGCCGCATCAAGAACCTCCAACCATTCTGAGACCGGCCTCTGCAGGAATAGCTCCTCAACCTGGGCTACTAGCCGAAGATTGAATTGTCGAGTCTCATCGCTATACATGTCATAGTCGGGTTGAAATCTAATGTCTTCTAAGCCCAGCACATCTATCATTCGTTTGCGAAGCGGATTGCTCAGGCAGCCAATGGCAATGACGCCATCCTTCGTCTGATACGTCCTGTAGTAGGCGTTGCCCAGGCGTCTACGTCCCAGATCATAGGTATCCAGGTAGTGCTCCTGAATTCCCTCATAAGGGGTTCCGGCCTCCCTTAGTAACGC
>CAJWRP010000074.1 GCA_913046025.1 uncultured Chloroflexota bacterium | reverse complement strand
CCACTCTCGGGTTCTCTAACCCTCAGATGTGTTCCATTGTCGCTGACCATCTACAGGGCAGTATAGCCTAGGGGATGCTATTCGGGGCCAAGTCCTCCATTAGATTTTGCAGGATGACTTCCACTGACACTAAGGACCGCCTGATACAATGTGGCACCATTAGGGTTTTTGTCATGTGCCCTCTTAAGGTCTAAGAAAATGATTCCACCGATGCGTGAGAATGTCTCGGATTAGAGACTATTACTAAGGGAGGTTGGATATATGTCCAAGGACAAAGTAACCGCAATCCTTGAACTGGAGCGAGACCATCTGGAATGGCTAAATACCATCGTAGACCACTATGACTTTGCCGACGAATCGAAAGCAGCACGAGTACTCTTCGACTACGCTATTCAGGATGCAGACAACGAGCTTATATTCGCGGCTGAGAACGCCAGGTGCCGACACTGCGGCTAGTATCGCCAAGAGTTCCAGAGACGCAGCACTATGGCGTGGGTCGTGTGATGGTGACAGGTAGTGGTGGAATATATCTCCCTACCCCTCACCATCGTACCTAATCCCCCATGGGACTTTTAGCCTACGGGAACCCTCCCCCATTATAACCAGTAAGGGGTATGCTGCATTCCAGAGGGTGGTTCTGTAATGCCAAGCCTTTTTAGCTGCGAGGGTGCTGAGGAGGCAGTAGGGATCTTTTGGCTTCGATAAGTCAAGGCCTGAAAGTGCACCACAGTTGCTGATTGACAACAGGAGTTTTACCGTGGGATCACAGGCAAAACTAGGTGCGAGAGGTAATCAGTACCATGAGAGACAGTCTGCGTAGACGCGATAGGCGCCGTCTCCGTGGCGATGTCTCGGCCTGTATTCGGGTTCCGATCGAAGCGAGGATAGCTGCTACTGGATACCTCCAGCCGGATGCGGTGCCCTTCTTTGAACACCATGCTGGTGGGCCACAGGTCGATAGAAATCTCTGTGGGGCCATCTGGGGTCAGGTCACTCGGCTTAAGACGTAGCACACCTTCAGATACGAAGTATGCCGACCCATCCGGATGCAAATCCACCAGTTTACCAGTGAAGTCCGTACTCGGAGCAGTCGTAGAGATGTGCAGTACCAGTTCCACGGGGCCGGTCACCTCAACGTCCTCCTTCAGAACAGGCGTAGTGTAGACCAGCACGTCGTCCCGTTCCTCGACGTCGTTTTGACGTTGCACCCCGGCTCTAGGGCCCAGCATCGCCCCACCTCTGGAAGGTACCGGGTCGAGCGGGTTGTATACGAAAGTATCCGCTATGTTTGACGCCTTAGGGACTGTCAGCAACAACTTCCCATCGCCATGCCCGGTATTTGCCCGGCCTCCACTATCTAGATAATAGGATGAATACTGGGTGCGAGCCAGGGGCCATTCATGCTCGTCCCGCCAGATATTATCGCCCATGACATAGATGCGAACTGGTGTTGTCTGTTCCGTAGCAAGGCCCTTCAAGTGCCGGTCGAACCAGGCGACGCTGGGTGAGATACTGCTGGTACGGTAATTCTCTCCGATGACGCCGCCAGGAAGCTCCACCGTCCTAGCATGTGCCCAAGGCCCTATGACCAACCGAGTCTCGTTGGCTAGGTGTGATGGAGCCTCCTGCTGAATGCGTATGAAGTCCTCAAGCTGGGTGGGCAGGAATGGATCGAACCACCCAGACATGAGGTGGACGGGCGCTTGCAGAGTTGCGATGCGATCCTCACCGTCGATTTGCTGCCAATAGTAGTCCCGCTCCGGGTGGCTGACCCAGTCGTTGAAGTAGGGGATATCGTGAAGGGCGCGGTCATCGGCCTTTATCAAGGGGAAGCCATTGACGCCCCGTTCCATCTCCTCACGGGTGTAAGTAACATCCTCCCTGGGTCGGCTGGTCAAGGCCCAGTGCAGTGCGCTCTCCAGGGAGAAGGCGCCGCCGGGGTAAAACATGGAGTAGAAGTCTGTGCTGGCAATCTGTATACCCAAGGCGGACGGGCCTGGGTCCACCTCGTTGGCCAACACCCACTGGGTGTAGCCAAAGTAAGAGCCACCCCACATACCCAGCCTCCCGTCGAACCACGGCTGCTCTGAGAGCCAGTTGAGCGTTTCCAGTCCATCTTGTCGCTCTGGTCGCAGGGGGTCGTACACGCCCCCGGAATCTCCTCGGCCTCGGGTGCCCTGGAAGACCACAGTGTACCCCCGTTCAGCCCACACCCTACTGACTAAATCAGTGATATATACGTTAGTGAAAGCCTTGGTATACGGCACTCGGACGAGGATGGCGGGAGTTAGGCCGGCGCGGCGAGGGTGGTAAACGTTGGCCACCAATTCAATACCTGTGGAGGTGGTGAAACCAACACCTCTCTCGGTGCGTACTGAGAACTGCGGTGGGCCCAGACCCATGTAATAGCCCATGAACCACGGGGCAAGGCTGTTGACGAGCCATGCCAGAACGCCGGCAGCAACTAGCACGCCAACGCTGCTCCGCACTACCCATCTGCGCCATCCGCCTCTAAGTGGGGGTAAAGCCCGGACCGCCCTGACCTGGTGCAGAGCGACAATGAGGATAAAAAAAGCCAGGACACAGTGGAAGAAGATCGGGATGGACACTCCTGTCCACCGCTCCGGGGGGTATAGGGACATACGAATGATGTATCGCACCACCATGACACACAGGTATACCAGCCCAGTGGCAGGCAGCCATGACGCCAGGAAACGGTGTGGTGTGACGAAATAGCCCTGGCCGCGGGTGAAGTCGACGCACACCTTGCCAAACACTAGGACAATGACAATCTGAGATACCAGAAGATACTGGTAGCCCAAAACTCCAGACAGCCACTCTTCTTCAGGCGGCAGCCAGGCCACACCATCCAAGAACACGACTAGCAGATGGGCTAGGACTCGCAAACAGAACAAGCACAGGAGAAGCCAGAGAAATGGGGCGTGACTCTGTGGCCTGGGAAGCAAGATCATGGCAGTTCAGAAGGTAGCTGGGACGTCATTGCCGCAACGCGCCACAGGCGCATCCTCTTAATTTGGCCATTGGTTGACCAGCACTTAGCCTTGAGAGGCGCAAGATCACGTATCAGCCTAAATTCTTAATTTCGTAGCTAAATAAGGCGCCCAGGCCTCCTTGTTTTCGGAAAAGGTGATGATCACGAGAAACGTTCACTAATATCTTACAGGCCCCTAAGGAACTCTTGCCAATCTGGCACGTCGACGCCGGTGTCAATTAAATCCCGGAAACTAACCTGTAATCCGCCCGAGGTCCACCTTGCCAGATGATCACCGCTATGAACGCAGCCCCAGTTGCCACTGCCTTCATATTGTGGCTGTTGGAATTGAGCACCTAGGTGAACAAATCTCAATGTCTCTTCTCGATTATTGCGCTAAACTCTTCGATGCTGTTGGGCGTGGATTGTCTATGTATCATGCGATGGCAATTTGCACACAGCACAGCCATGTCTTTAGACGGGTCTATGGTGACCACTTCGTCTATAGGCAGATCTGACAACGGCACTATGTGATGAGCCTCAATATAGTGTTCCCCATGCGCACCGTACCATTTTTCGAAATCAAAATTGCAGGCTTGGCAGACGTAACCTAAAGCCTTCTTCGCTGCTTGGCTAGCCTTCCCGTTTCTTTCAATTGTGCGATGGAGCACGTACCTTCTTCTTTCTTCCAGAGTCTGAGATTTCTGGCCGTTGCCATCGATATCTATCGGACTTGTCCCTCCTCTAAACAACAACGTCAGATAGAGGCCAACCATTTTCCCTAGGTCTGCGGCTAGTTCATCTATGTCGGGGATGGAGAGTCTATTATATGTCTTTCCGAATGCATGCCCGGCTTCATAACCTGCCGGCAAGTCGCGCGACGATGCCAAATGGATAGGCTCTCCGCTAAATTCGTCGGAATATTCGGGTACTCGTCTCCGAATTAAGTCAGCTCTGTGCGCCAGGATACCATTGGCGCGTGCCTTGAATTCCTTCTTCACGGCCGTCGTTCCTTGATTCATGGAAAGATGGACTTGCTGAAAGTCCGCAGAGAACAAATAAACGATGTAATACTCAGATTGGGCAGAGGTTGTGATATTCGGATTAAATACAGCTAGCCAAGGGATAGTTGCCCATCGGCCTCTGCCGGGGCTCCCTTCAAATTCAAGCCCGATACCTCGTTGACCGAGTGCTTGCTCGAGAGATTACGCGCCATCATGCCTGATGTAGTAGGCCAAGTAGTTATTCTTGAAGTCCGATTGGCTTTCGTTGGGGAAGTGTTCAAGTATTCCCTCCAAAACATCTTTCAACATAGTGACTATCCCCTTTAATTTGTACGCGATAAATCGTTTTTTCAGTGTCTCAAATTTTTCGGATGACCACAGAATAACGAGGAACGCTGACTTCATGGCGACCTGGCAAAAAATGTAACAGCCATCTCATGAGTGTCTGCCACTTTTCGGAATAATCAACGCCTGTTTGCAGGGGGGCTGGTAGCGCATACGGGATTCGAACCCGTGATCTTCGCCTTGTAGGGCTCCATATAGAGCATAGTGTGGACATCAATTCCCCTGCTTGCGATAGGATCACACCTGTTCATATGGGCATTATCGTAAGTTCGCCGATGGCACTGTACGAAAGGAACCTTGATGTACAACAATACCACTGGGCTCAGAGTATCCCTTTGTAGTACCGATACCATTCATTCTGGAATGTCTCTTCAGGATCGAACTGACGCTTTTTCTTTAAGAACTCGGGCATCTGAGGATAGGCTGACAGGAGCTGATCCTTCCTAGCCCAGCGGTGGTAAGTTAGGTAATAAAGTCCGCCATAGGAAAGAGCGTGGTCTATCAACATCTGGAACTGTTCCTTCGCTCGACTGATTCCCTGGTCTGTGTGCACCACGCGCAGATTCAGTATTATGCATGCAAAATCACCTTTCGCCCAGGTTAGGAAGGTTTCGTTCTCCTTCTTGATTAACCTCACGGTTCCGTAAATCACGTCTGCACCCAGATCAAGCAAGTCTCGACGCACAGACTCCATGAAGTCGGCGAACTTAGACCTAGGAACATAGAGTTCAGTAATCATTAAGGACGCAAACTCTTTGGCTCCAAGTCTCTGATGAAGTAGTTCTCCAGCATTATTCAAGTAAGGGCTGAATTGGAAATCATCGGACCAATATATCTGCTCGTTGGACTGCAAGTAGTGATGGACGTACCGGTCATACGCTTCTTTCTTGTCCACGTGCGCCAGGTAATACAAGTTCATCCAGTCGTCGACCGTCAGACCTAGCTGGTTCTCAGGAATTGGTGTCGAAAAGCCCACGGGGCGGTAACATGATAGAACTCCTTCTCTGAGGAATCCGTCAGACTTCTCGTCAGTCATGTACTGGAAGTCGCCGTAAAGGTGTCCCTCATAGATTAGTTGCTCGAAGGAAGGCATTACATCATCAACTTCAACTACTTTTACCTCTCGCATAAGCTTATGCCTGGGATGCAGGCGAAGAGTTACGGTATCAATGAGCCCGAAGAGCCCATATCCACCAATCCCAAGACGGAAGACTTCATAGTTCTGTTCCCTGCTGCAGACCATCGTCTCTCCAGAGGGGTCCAAGAGTGTGAATGATTCGACATCCTGCACGATTGGTTGGTAGTTGAGTCCCCTGCCATGAACATTGGATGATAGAGCCCCTCCGATGGTCATGTCGTCTGCTCCGGTCTGCTTCTGGATAATAGTCAGACTTCCTTCATTTTCATCTTGGTTATTCTTCAGCCAGGACACGAGTGATGGCCAGGTGATTCCGGCTTGGACTTCAACGGTCGAGTCTTCCGCATTTAGACCGATCACTCCGCTCAGATCCCTGGTGTCAATGCTGGTCGTTCCAGTGCCAAACTGCTGTCCACCCATGGAGTGTCGGCCGCCGGCAATGCTGATCTGCTGTTTCTTTGCAACGGACCGACGAATCACCTCCGCAGCTTCTTGTACACTTGCTGGCCTTATTACCTCACTGACCTCGGTGGCATTTAACTGAGACTGTATATCGTTGAGAACTATCATGACTTTACCTCTTAGTTGGATCCAATGAACTTATGTGCGATTGAACCTGTCAATCAGCCCTTGAAAGTGCCCTCTTTTTCTCTCGTTGCACATTCGGCGTTCTACTTAGCGGCATGAGAAGAGTTCTACTCTGACTTAAGTGACCAGGTCATTTCATCATTGGGAGAAAAACGTTACTCTGAACAGGGACTATTTGTCAGATGCGCTGTGGAAAGCAGTTTAAGCTACTACCTCCATTACTTTTCAGGGGTATTATCAAATGAACAAGCATCCAGCCTTCTTAAACCTCGCATTATCAGGATCGGTACATATATGACACATTATCTTCTATTTGTCCACGGTATAGGTAGACAGCAACCGGGATTCTCCAATGGTCTTATGGATCGGCTAAACGCTGCTTACCGGACTAATGTTGCTAAGACATCTCGTCTAGACCTTGATCCGCTGATCAGTGAAGAGGCTTATTGGGATGATATTACACAGGTGGACCAGGAGCCTCTGCGTGTACAGCTGTGTTACGAAGGGTTAAGTCAATACTGGCCATCCAACCTCGTCAAGCGATATGTACTGGACTACATAACTGATGAGATTTCCTATTCGAAGCATGCATACGCCCCCAGAAAATACAAAGCAATCACGGGAAGGGTGGATGCAGCAGTTAAACGCTTAAATGAATTGGCGAAATCAGCTGGCGATACTCCGGGGTCACTAACAGTAATAGCTCACAGTCTTGGTTCGCTGATAGCTTCCGATGCTCTGTATGACATGATGCATGAAGGGCGGTTCCCGGAGAATCTGGTGTTCGAAAACTTCTTGACCATGGGTTCCCCCATGGCGTTGCATGCACTAAGGTTAGGGGTGGACGAATTTGACAGACCTGTGCGTCCTAAGAGATGGATTAACTTCATGTATCCGCAGGATTTTATGAGCTACCCATTGAAGGCTATAAACAAGGCTTATGAGAAAGCAGTCGAAGAGGACGTGATGCTGAGAGTGAAGCGGGCCGCCTTTGGTAATCACCCGGTTCTTATCAAGTTGGCCTCAGCCCTTCCTTTCATCGGCAGTCTTGTGGTACACACTTTGTATGACAAAGACCGTCACCTAATTGACACAGTGGCTGGCGTGCTCGCCGGGACCTACGTTGGATGCAGGAATAGCTAACGCTGTGTACCGTTGTAATCGCACCAACGCCTTTGGAGCTATTGAGGGGGCATCGACTAGGAAGTAGGGATTAGGATTAATGATATGCGTGGCGGTGGGAATTTGAAAAAATGCTGCACTGGCGTGAGACTTATCCAAACCCAAGTATATCTATCAGTTACAGCTAACCAATTAGAGGAAGCTATTGGGCTGTTGGATGAATAGCGAGGATGTAATTGAGGCTTATAAGGCTGTTATGAGGTGGCGTGACGTGGGTCTGGGCCGTACTTGTTTGGCCCCTTATCGCCTTGCTTGATGGCCCACACAATCAGCACTATCCATCCAATCACAATAACGAATATCAATAATAACCACCAGCCAGTCCTGTTGATATCGTGCAGTCTTCTGGCACCCAATGCCAAAGAGGGGACTAATACGGCGAGTTCAAACAATTGGCCCAGCAGACCCGAATCACCAAACATGCCCATAGTGCCGGTAAAGGTGTCGACAACAGCCAACATTATGCCAGCAAGAACGGTAAACAATACCCACCACCAGTTTTCAGCACGAGCAGCTCGTCCACTGAAGGTGGCGTAGTTTCTGAAGCCCCGGCTGATGGCTTCGCCGAAGCCCACCATTGGCAGTTCTGCTCCCACAGAGGCATCACCTGAAATCAGGTTTGTGCCACACCCTCCACAGAACTGGGCGGTCTCTGGGTTATCGTGATCGCATCGGGGGCATTTCATGTCAAACCAATTCCTCTCTCATCCCACTGCCAGTGGGGGCGAGATAAAAGCTATCCCTACGCCGCACCTAATCCCCCATGGGACTTCTACCCGTTAGGTTCTAGCCACCAACCCGCATGAGCCTGCCTCTGGGGGCAGTATAGCCTAGGGGCAAGGGTCAGGGTCAGGGGCGGGATGTTAGTAGTTAGGGCTGCTGGGCTAACAGATGAATAGCGAGAGGATGCTATTAAG
>CAJWRP010000073.1 GCA_913046025.1 uncultured Chloroflexota bacterium | reverse complement strand
GCTTGGCCTACGAGACCGAGTTCGTTGAAGGCATGATGATAGACAGGGGCTACATCTCCCCTTACTTCATCACCGACCAGGACAGGATGGAAGCCGCACTGGACGATCCATACATTCTGATCACCGACAAGAAGATTTCTGCTGTTGCGGATATTCTGCCTGCGCTGGAGAAGATTCTTCAGGTCAGCAAGAACCTGCTGATCGTTGCTGAGGATGTTGACGGAGAAGCCCTGGCTACCCTAGTAGTCAACAAGCTTCGCGGAACGCTCAGCGTTTTGACCGTCAAGGCCCCTGGATTCGGCGACCGCCGCAAGGCAATGCTCGAAGACATGGCCATTCTGACCGGCGGACAGGTAATCAGCGAGGAGATCGGCCGCAAGCTGGACTCCGTAACCGTTGAGGACTTGGGCCGAGCCAGGCGAGTAGTATCGACCAAAGACGAGACGACCTTCGTGGACGGCGGCGGAACAGAAGACGCCATCCAGGGTCGAATCAACCAGATCAAGGCTCAGATCGAAGAGACCACATCAGACTTCGATCGCGAGAAGCTTCAAGAGCGCATGGCCAAACTCTCGGGTGGTGTTGCTATTATCAAGGTTGGCGCAGCCACGGAGGTTGAGCTTCGCGAGAAGAAGCAGCGTGTAGAGGACGCACTGTCTGCGACCCGAGCTGCTGTTGAGGAAGGCATTGTACCCGGCGGTGGACTGGCGCTGATTCGCGTCCGCTCAGCCTTGGACAAAATCAAGCTCACCGGCGACGAGGCCACGGCCATCACGATCCTTAAGAACGCTCTCCAGGAGCCCCTCAAGCTCATCGCTCAGAACACTGGCGTTTCCGGTGAGGTTATCCTTTCCGAGAGCCTCAAGGGCGAGGGCGACTTTGGTTACGATGCGGAGATCGGTGACTTCACGAACCTTCTGGAGCGTGGCATCATGGACCCCGCCAAGGTAACTAGGGCAGCCATCGAGAACGCTTCTAGCGTTGCTGCCATGGTACTGACCACGGAGACTCTAATTAGTGATATCAAGGAGGATATGCCGGCAGCACCGGCTATGCCTCCGATGGACTACTAAGCAAACAGATCCTGCTTGGGAAAAAAGAGGCCCTGCAATCGCGGGGCCTCTTTTTTCGCTTTCTGGGTCAGTATGAATATTGAACAGAATATAATTAAAGTCTTAGGAAATAACTAATAGACTTCCAAATCCAAGCTTGTCAATAATATAATCCAAATAAAATTCCATTCTCTCACTAGACCGTTAGGGCCTGCTCCGATGCTATAATAATGCCACATTTAGATTTTATGTTCGGAGTGTCCGCTTGTTCACCCACCTCCATGTTCACACCGAATTCAGCCTGTTGGATGGCCTCAGCAAACTAGAACCTCTAGTACAACATGCCAAAGATCTGGGCATGAACAGTTTGGCCATTACGGACCACGGCGGAATGTATGGTGCCATCGATTTTTATCGAATCGCCAACAAGGCGGGCATCAAGCCCATTATCGGCTGCGAGATGTACGTAGCGCCAAGCAGCCGCCACAGTCGCAACCCAAACGAAAAATCGCCATACCACATGACCGTTCTAGCCCAGAATTCGCAAGGCTACGAAAACCTGGTCAAGATGGTAAGTCGGTCCCACTTGGAAGGCTACTACTACAAGCCCCGTATCGATAGGGAACTGTTGGAGCAGTACTCAGAGGGCATCATCGTGATGTCTGGCTGCCCTAGCGGCGAGGTGCCCAAAGCCATAACCAATGGCACCATGGACCAGGCCAAAGAGACTGCTTCCTGGTACCGCGAGCTATTGGGTGAGCGCTACTTCCTGGAGCTTATGAGTCACGGTGACGTTCCAGAGCTACCGGAGATTAACTCTGGCATTATGCAGCTACACCGCGAACTGGGTATACCCGTGGTGGCAACTAACGATTCCCACTATACAAAGAAGGAAGAGGCCTACCTTCAGGACCTTCTTCTCTGCATACAGACGAACACCAACGTCAACGATGTGAAGCGCATGAAGATGGAAGAGGACTCCTACTTCCTGCGTAGCCCTGCAGAGATGACAGCACTCTGGCCAGAGGTTCCAGAGGCCATTTCCAACACACAGCGTATCGCAGATATGTGCAACTTGGAATTTGACTTCACCAAGCTGCGCTTGCCACTGTACGAGGTGCCGGACGGCCTTGGAGGAGACGATTACCTTCGAAAGATTTGCATGGAGGGGCTCAAGCAGCTAATACCCAATTACGGCAAGGCCGAGACAGATCGGCTTGATTACGAACTGGATGTCATCAAGTACACCCAGTACCCGAACTACTTCCTGGTGGTTTGGGACATAGCCAAGTTCGTCCGCGAAAAGGATATCTTCTTCGCGGTAAGAGGCAGCGCTGCAGCCAGCCTTGTTCTGTATTGCCTTGGCGTAACTGACGTTAACCCATTGCAGTACACCCTAGTCTTCGAGCGGTTCCTGAACGTGGAACGCAAAGAGATGCCGGATATCGACATGGACTTCCAGGATGACCGTCGTGAAGAGGTCATCAATTACGTTGTGGCGAAGTATGGCCGGGAGCATGTCGCCCAGATAATCACCTTCGGCACCATGGGAGCAAAGGCCTCTGTTCGAGACGTTGGCAGAGCGCTAGGCATGGCCTACGGCGACGTTGACAGGGTGGCCCGGCTCATTCCAACCAGGCTTCACATGACGTTGCAGGAGGCAAAAGAGACCACCCCTGAGTTCATGGAGATCTACAACGCCGAACCCGACGTGAAGAAGCTGATAGACACGGCACAGGGTCTGGAAGGCGTTACCCGTCACTCCAGCACCCACGCTGCGGGCGTGGTCATATCACAGGAACCTCTTGACGATGTAGTTCCCCTTCAGAGGCCAACAAAGGGTAACGGCGACGGCGCGGCCATGACCCAGTACACCATGGAGCCTTGCGCCGCTCTTGGCCTGCTGAAGATGGACTTTCTGGGCCTGTCCAACTTATCGATACTCTCACGCGCCCGAGACCTGATCGAAAGGACCAGGGACATACGGTTTGAACTGCCCCAGATTCCCCTGGATGATGGCAAGACCTTCGAACTGCTGGCCAGAGGAGAGACCGTCGGAGTATTCCAAATGGAAGGCTCTGGCATGACCCGTTATCTAAAGGAATTAAAGCCAACTACCCTTGCGGACGTTGCAGCAATGATTGCGCTTTACCGCCCCGGACCCATGGAGCACATTAGCGCGTTCATCGAATCCAAGCACGGTCGAACCCAGCCCAACTATCCGCACCCAGCGCTCAAGGATATACTTGAGGAGACATACGGCATCATCGTCTACCAGGACCAGGTGCTGAAGATAGTGCAGACCTTCGCGGGCTACACCCTGGGCGAGGCCGACATTGTCCGGAAGGCCATGGGCAAGAAGATCGCCGCTATCATGCAGGAAGAGAAAGGTAAGTTCGTAGAAGGCGCCAAGGGACTGGGTTATACCCAGGAGATGGCAGACCAGATATTTGCGCTGATCGAACCCTTCGCAGGTTACGCCTTCAACAAGGCTCATAGCGTAAGTTACGGACTTATCTCTTATTGGACGGCGTACCTTAAGGCCAATTTTACGGCTGAATACATGGTGGCTCTGCTGAATTCGTACAGAGACAATACCGAGAAAATCGCCTCCGCGGTAGCGGAATGCCGGCGTCTGAAGATCTCTATACTGCCACCCCACATCAACAAAGGCGATGTCGAATATTCTATCGAATACGATGAAGATGAAAAGGCGGCTATTCGATTCGGACTGGCTGCAGTCAAGAATGTTGGAACCGGTGCAGTGGAGGCTTTCGTAAAGGCTCGAGACAAAGAAGGTGGTTTCACCTCTCTTGAGCACATGTGCCAGGTTGCCGACATGGGCAGCCTCAATCGCAAAACCCTTGAAAGCCTGATGAAGGCTGGTGCGTTCGATGAGTACGGTGATCGCACAGGCCTGCTTGAGGTCATCGATCAGATGCTGTCGCTGGCTCAAAGCGAAGCACGAATGCGCGACTCAAACCAGATTTCCATGTTCGAGTTGATGGGCGAATCTATGCCGGCCGAAATGGTCCGCATCACTGTTCCAACTCTCAAAACAGCTGACATGGAAAAATCCAGGTGGGAGCAGGAGCTACTGGGAGTGTCCCTGAACTCTATTGGCTTGGACACGATGATGGAACAAACCGGAGATACCGAAAGCATCGTGTTTCTCAGCGATCTCGAAGGCAGCACCTCTGGAACAAAGGTCACGGTCACCGGGCAGATATCAGACGTTACTAAGAGATTTACCCGCGATAACAGACAGTTTACGATAGCATCGCTGGCCCTCATGGATGGCGCAGCCGAAATATTTATATGGAACGAAGACCTGCAAGGTAACGAGCTATGGGAAGAAGGAAAACTAGTAACCATCAGCGGCAGCGTAAGATTACGCGAAAACCAAATGAGCATTAGCTGCAACTCAGTTAAGGAGTTCATAATTCCAAAGAATCTTGATGACGATGATACTGCTAACCAGTCACAAGCTGAGCCTACATTGGCTGCGACTCCCGTCTCGATGGCTACTCCTGCTAACGGATACAGCATCATAGAAGAGGAAGCTGAACTGGTTGAACCAAACGGAACCAACGGTACAAATGGCTACAGCGCGACAAATGGCTCGTCAGGCCTACCTTCCACTGAGGTAATTAGCGACCCGGTGCAGTCAATCAACTGGTTGGGCTTACGCATACGCGAATCGGAAAAACCTGAGGCCGACAGATACCTGCTTTTGGACCTGAAAAACCTGCTTATGGAGTATCAGGGCATGGATGAGGTGATGTTGGAAATCGCCACTGAGGGCCGAATAATCACCATGGAGTGGCCAATGGTCCGCGTTAATGCCTGCGAGGAGCTCCAGGCAAGACTTCAACATGTATTGGGAGATTCAGGCTACGCCCACGTCGAGTCCAGCGTATAGCCTGCCTCCAATAGACACACACTTGAAATGAAAAGAGAGGGGTGGCCTGCATTGGCCACTCCTCTCTTTGTTAACTAATCTGCGCTCCGCGAAGGCTTAAACTTCCATCACCATCTGCTCCCTGGGATGCTCCAGATCCAACAGCCTTTGTTTCAAACCAAGCTGGGATGTCCCTTTGCCGAATCCTCGAAGCGACCCATCGCTGGCGACAACGCGGTGACACGGGATTATCAGAGCCAGCCTGTTTCGCGCCATGGCCTGGCCCGCTGCCCTGGGAGCCAGTGGTTTGCCCGCTTGAGTGGCCAACCACTTATATGTGCGGGTCTCTCCCTTGGGTATCGAACGGCACGCTATCCACGCTGCCTGATGAAACGGCGAAGCGTCCTCCACGTCGATGGCCTCATCTGCCAGGGTCACGTCTTCCCCATTTAGATAGCTGACCACCTTATCCCGCAGGGCCAGGAACCGCTCCGGGTCAAGCTCTGCTCCATCCAGGGCTTTGCCTAGCTGGGCAGCGCAATCCTCTGGTGAAGGCTGTGGCAATGTGGTCCGTCTCAGGCCCTTGTCGGATGCAATAACTCCCATCCAACCGTAGGGCGTCTCGAATATATCGAAATAGTGGTTCATCCTGTTCTCTGACCTCCTGGTATTAATCGGCGCAGTGCCATTGATAGCAGTGGGCCTCTTATTATTCGCCAGTCAGCATCATGGTTGCCTTGCTCAACGTCTGACGAACCAGATTCACTGTTGCTCTTTTCAGGCGCAGCATCCGATGGCGCATACCGGATACCAGAATACGCCCACGCGATTCGGAGGGCAGGCTCGCTAAGGCGCTCATTCGCCATGCTTAGCTGTCCGGCATAGTCTAGCGGGGTCTGGTCAAACCTGCGACCAACGCCCGCAATTGCTCCCAGTCGTCCCATCCGAGCATAGGCCTTTTCTACCGATGTTAAGCCTCTCAGATTCCAGGTCCAAGCGATGAATAGGAGAAGCCAAAGAACCAGTATTGACCCCGCTGCCATGGCTGATCGCTGCAAAACTACGATCAGATCGAAAGGCAATAACGTTCTCAAATCAAAGCGACCAGAACCGCCCAATTCGTCCGCCAAGCCCTCCTCGTCCGCAGGATCGACGTAATCGGACTCATCGCCTGCGAATACGGTGAACCCTCTGTCGCCTATCAGATCAGAACCCGGTCCGGTAATCAGATTTCTCTCATGTTCTTCCCAACGGGGAGTAGGTTCGAAGTCAATCCAACCGTACTGCGGAAAATATACCTGGACCCAACCGTGGCTGTCGAAATCTCTAATGACGCGTCTGTCGAGTTTGTCATCATACACCCCCGGAGCGTAGCCTGCAGCCAAACGAGCGGGAACACCGACGGCGCGCATCATTACGGTCATGGCGGAAGCAAAGTAGTCACTGTATCCCAACTGCGTTTCGAATATGAAGAAGTCCACGCCGTCAGAACCTCTGGGAGGAGCCACCACGTTTTCCTGGTCGTACGTAAATTCGTCACTACGCAGGTATCTCTGAATCAGAACTCCCTTATCAAAAGGATTTTCCGCATCAGCTGTCAGCTCAATTGCCTTGTCCCTAACCCTCTGCGGTAGCGAAGCTGGCAACTGGAGGTAATGGTCTGTTATGAAATGCTTGTAATTGGTGTTTGACCTTCTCAGCTCTTCGTCCGAGGCCAGTGAGACATACGACACCATGCTGTAGGGTTCGTTCGCCTGCAGCCTCTTGGAGAATCGCCAGGAGACGATTTCAGAGGCAACGGCGGCCTTGCGCTGCACGGTTATGCCCTTTAAGAACTCTTCCTCTGTTACAGGGTCTGTGCCGTACTGGATTTCATTGAGAACGAGGTCCGGCAGCAAGAAGCGAGAGACGTATGTGTCAACAAAGGTATCAGGCACCATGTCCAGGTCCTCTCGGATGGTTGCGGCCATCTGCTGGACGTCCGGCGGCAAGGTTGAATCCAAGGCGTCATCCAGTAAATCTATATCGAAGGCCTTGGGATCTAGCGCACCCAGAACCGCATCATGGCTAAGCCAGTCCAGCGAGCCACCGGCAAGGAAATCACTGGTCCTGAAGCTAACCTGAAGGCTCTGCTCGACTGATATACGTTCCCTGGAGTCCGATCTAGGAGGGGACAGGGAATCCGGCCCCACCTTAACTTTGTTGGTGTCGCCTGCAATCCAGCCCAGAGATGTGTATTCGCTGTACGTCTGGGAGGTCCAATACGATGGATATTCCGTATCGGCCAAGAACACGATGTCACCACTAAAAGAGATGGCCCCAATGAAGGGTAAGTTCTTGCCAAAGAACCGGCCGTCGACCTGCTTCTGTGCAGGAACGCCGGCAAACAACCGCGCGAAATCCTCCTCCAGAGTTTCTATGGGTGTCCGCGCCCTGCGCCATGCCTCTGCCATGTTTTCCGACACATAGACCTTTAGCGGCAACACCCCGGCGATTAGGACTACCAGGAGTCCGAACCAGAACGTTGAGTGAATCGTTAGCCAGCCGCTCATCATCTCGAACCGGATACCTGACCTATCCCACTCACGCTGTCGCTGGACAACAGTCAGGCGCACGATGAGCAGCATAGCGAACAGGATGAACAGGAAGAATATCGGAGCAACGCTGGGCGGCAAAAAGCTTAGATTTGTCAGAATGGCAACTCCCGCCAACACAACGGCAATCCACGGATTGCTGCTTCGGAAAATGAACCAGGAACCAAAGTAGCCAATTATCCAGGCAAGCGTCAGAAGGCCTAACGCGAAGGGAAGTAAATCTGTGGACAAGCCGTCGCTAGTGGCCGCGCCGTACCAGACTTCCAAGCGAGACCACATCTCGGTAAATCTGGCCCAACCATCTACCCTATCATCCACCAGCGCACTGGACTTCCATACTGCTATCAAAACGCCAAATGCAATTCCAAAAGGGTGCAGGAAGATGCAATGCAACTTAACTTTAGAGATAACCAGACCGACCAAAGCGGCCCAGAACACTACTTCAGGCAGGTTCAGCGACTCCGTCCAGCGAGCGCTCTGAACGGAGTCCGCCAGGATCCAGAGCATCACCAGAAGAATCGCGAAGGTTGACCAGCCCTGGTAGGGTCGATACTTCGTAACCAACTGGATCAGCCAATTACGCCGCATCTCAGCAGGGTCGACCCTGGCCGAAATAATAGGAAGCGTAATGTTGGGGCTGCTCAAACCCTCACCTCT
>CAJWRP010000072.1 GCA_913046025.1 uncultured Chloroflexota bacterium | reverse complement strand
CTCTGGCTCTGTTTCCAGGATTGGCACATCGCTAAACGCCTACCCAATGTCAGAGGAGGGAAGTCTGCTGAACGCCTTGGCAGAGGGGGAGCCTAACAAATTGGCTCCAATCCCAGGCCTTCTTCTGACCTGCCCCGAAGACTCGCTGAAGACAGAACTGGCGAAGCTTTGGGCCAAACTGTCGCAGGAGTCGGCCCTGGGGTCGTCGCCGGCCCGCCAGGTCCTGGACGCCAGACGGTCTCGCACGCCATTGGACGTGGCGCGTATCCTTGGCGCAGTCTACGGCCACAAGCTCAACCCAGTGATCTATACCCAGGGTGTCTCGCTGAGCGGGCGACTTCGCCTCAAGGAACTGGACCCTGAAGGAGAAGACCCGGTCCCGGACCTAGTCCACACGGTACATGGCTACTCGTCATGCACGCTGGATCAGGTCTTTGGGGAGACTAAAAGCGGCTCCAACCTGGCAGGCATGGTGTGGGCAGATGAGCTCACTGCTGCCACAGGAGAGAAGCGCTACGCTGAACAGCTGGTCGAGATTGCAGACCTGTACAGGCCATCGGAGCTAGGAAACGTACCACCACCTTCTGATCCAGAATACCGTCCAGAGGACATGTTCTACGCCGGCGCAATTTTGGGAAGGGCCACTGAGCTCACCGGCGACGAATCTTACACTGATATTCAGATCCGTTTCCTACTAGATGCAGGCACTCAGCAGGATAACGGGCTGTTCTGGCATGATCGCACGGCTCCGTATTTTTGGGGACGGGGCAACGGATTCGCTGCCCTGGGCTACTGCGAGACGCTGACCTACATGTCCCGCAATCACATAGAACGAGGGACGATACGCCGCACCCACCAGAGACACCTTGAGGCCCTCCAGAAGTACCAGTCTCCGTCTGGAGGCTGGCTGGAGGTCATAGACTTCCCCGGCTCGTACGCCGAACTGACCGTTACCTGCATGGTGGGCTACGCCATGGCACGAGGAATGCGCGTGGGCTGGCTGGATGACTCCTTCAAGTTATCGCTGGCGTGGGCATGGCAGTTCGTCAACGAGCGTGTGGACGACGAGGGCGGCCTGGTGGACGTCTGCACCGGTACGGGCGTGCAACCCGGCCTGCGAGAGGTGTTCGACCGGCCTGCCATTTTCGGCATTGACGACCGCGGCGGTGCCATGGCCTTGTGGTTCGCCTGCGAGATGGAGCGCTACCTGCGGGAGCTGGATTAATTTCGTCTTAAATGGGTGAGCGCAGCTAACATATACTCATATTGCATATACGGATTCAAAGAGAGCATTTTGGTAATTCAGAAAAATTAGGGCCTGAGCGGAACTTAGAGTAAAATCAGAGTCACGTTATATCAGATAAAGCAAAAGTTCCAAGAGAGAGGTTTTCGATGGTTGCTACCAGATTCAACGAAGTAATCACGTCCGAAGAGCAGTTGCGAGACATATTCGGCTGGCCAGCCGAGCGGGCGGTCAAGAAAGAGCTACAGCAGCTAGACAAGCACTGCAGGGCCATCATCGAAAAGTCGCCTTTTGTGCTTTTTGCCTCCTCAGACGGCACCCGGTGCGACGTATCTCCCAAGGGCGATGCGCCAGGCTTCGTACAGGTGTTGGACGATAAGACTGTTGCCATCCCTGATTTGCCAGGTAACAGTCGGCTGGACACACTGAGCAACTTCATCGCCAACCCCCAGGTAGGAATGCTGTTCTTGGTTCCCGGCATGAACGAGACCCTCCGCATCAACGGTCGGGTAACCCTGGTTCGTGATGCCGATCTCCTGGAGAGTATGTCTGTGGGAGGAAAATTGCCCAAGCTGGCCATAGTTGTTCACGTCGAAGAGGTCTTCACCCACTGCCCCAAGGCCTTCATACGCTCAAGCCTGTGGAACAACGAGACCTGGTCAGACCGATCAGAGATCGCATCCTACGCCGAGATTCTGCGAGACCACGTAGGTATGGAGAACTGCGACCTCGACGAACTGGAAGTGGAACTAGAAAAGCGAATCAGTTCTACTCTCCATTAGTTTTCGATTATAAGGTGGGTTCCAATTTACCAACTAATGTCGATCGTAGAGCTAAGCTGCCATGGTACCACTTAGCGGACGCACTTGAAGGGCAAACAAAGCATAGATGGAGATACCCAGCGTACGCGCAATACCTATGTCAGGCCCTATCCCCGAAGCGAGGCAGCATAGAACAAACCTGCGCTCCAAGATCAAGAGTGATTCCGCCATCATTCAGGTCGAGACGGACGACGGCCTGATAGGCCTAGGAGCCTCACTGGGAAGTCCGCAGGCCATCTGGCCATTGTGTGTGTGACCACGAGCTAGCGCCTGCGCTGCTCGACGAGGATCCCATGTATTCAGGGCTGCTGTACGAGAAGATGTACAGCGGTTCTCGTTGGAAGCCGGCCCTAGAGCGCGGCCATTCACAGCCAGGCGACGGTCGGCGCGGCCTAACCATGGAGGCCATTGCCGGCGTGGACCTGGCCATATGGGATGTGAAGTCTCAAGTGCTGGGCGTACCGATCTTCAAGGCCTTGGGCGCGGTACGAGACTCTATACGCGGCTACGGCTCAGGCGGTTGGGCACCAGACTATGAGGCCGAGCAGGAGATGGCAGGATACGCCGCCAAGGGCTTTACCGCAGTCAAGATGCGCGTTGTTGGTCGAGACGGCTTCTCCATCGAGAACACAGTACGCCGTGTAAAGGCGGCTCGAAGAGGCATCGGACCCGACGTAGAGCTCATGATCAACGCCCACGGCTCGCTAGACTTGGCCAGGGCAGGGGGTTACACTGAGATAAGGCGCATCGCGGCCCTTGCATCGACCCGCGGCATTCGACTAGCCCCTCATGCATGAGGTTCCGGAATACTATTTGCGGCCAGCATTCACATTGCTATGTCCTCGCCTAATTGCCATATTCTAGAGGTCAGCCAAGGCTACATGCCCATGATGTACGACCTGTTCAACGAGCCATATGACATTCGAGAGGGCACCGTCTATGCACCGCAAAGGCCAGGATTAGGATTCACATTGAAGGACGACGCATTTGACAGGTTCAGGTACATCGAGGGTCCGGAATACCTCTTCTAACAGCTAGGCGCATTTGCCTTTGCAGGGGATCCGTAGGAGAGCACCCACTTAGCCCCATCAGCACTCTCTGATAGCAGCGACTGACGATCGAACCAGTTCACTTTCACGGTCATTCCCTCGCAAGATAAGTCCCTAATGTTGGGCTTCTGGACGAGCCTATCGTAATAAACCAAGATTCCACTGAGAGTTCTTGCCAGCTTTATCTCACTGCTTACATTGAACCCGGCGGCCTTCAGGTAGGCCAGGGCTGCCCACTGGTTGGCTGGCACTCGCCCCCGATTGATGACGAAATGCCATTGACAAAGAGCCTGAGAGCGGAGAGGCCTCCCGCAGACCTTCTTACACCGTCGGGCATTGGCACATACGGGTAGACCACAACCTCAAGATGTGCAGGTGATTTGGTACCTCTGAGGCGCTTTGGCATGCTGGCTACTTTATGAATTATGCCTGGGAAGGCCTGAACAGTGAAGTCACCAGTGATAGGCTCCTCTTTTACGAGCAACCCGTGTTTGTAGGTGAGTGAAACGGCAAAGCCAACACAGTTGGGCTGGCAGACTTGACAGAAATCGCCTCTACCCAGGCGCTAGGCGACTGCCTGATGCCATAGTTTGACGTCGTGGTCGGAAACAGCGTGATCAGGCTTGCCTTGCTTAATTTCGAGCATTGCCTGGGCTGGCTCAATCGCAGCTTGCTAGTTTAAGGTTTTAATCATTGCCAAAAGCTGTCTGAGTAACATGGGAACCCCGGCCTTCAGGCCTGATCGTTAGACATGGACCACGTTTTGCCTATTGTCCGGTCCGCAGATGAAGAACCGGCGGAAATTTTCGTTCCATATGGGGATTAGACAGTGAGACTTAGTGACATCCTCTGAATATTCCGTTAGTTTTGTTTGCTATAACCAGCCTTAAAACTAACGATTGAATTTCTATTCTCGGAAACTTTCGGAGTTGTCCTGGGGCTCCACGCCCAGCACACACCACGCTCTCGGGGTGTCATATATCTTCCAGGTGTTGCCAGACGCACCGAAGAATATATCAAAAGTTATGTTCTGGACCTCTATGCACCGATCAATCATAGTAACCAGGTCCCTGTGGCTAAACCAGCTTACATAGCTACGTGGGTCGCTGCCTGGCCTGTTGGCCGGGCTCACTGTGCCCAACCTGATGCAAATGGACGTCATCCCAAACTCTTCGGCGTAGTAGCGCGCCAGAGCCTCGCCAAAGATCTTGCTGACAGCATATGGTCCGTCAGGCCTATCAGGCATGTCATGCGTTATCAGAGGTATCTTTTCTGGATCGAGGCCCTCGTAATTCCCCTCCGCTATGGCGGAATAGGGGAAATCCAACTCATACTTGCCATCAACGTGCATTGAGCTGAAGAAGAGAATTCGCTTCACGCCGCCCCGCTTGGCCGCCTCGATGACGTTGGCAGTCGCAACCACGTTGTCCGGCATAAGAATATCCCAGCCGATGTCTGTCGTGTGCCTGGGCTCAGCGGCCAGGTGCACGACCACGTCCTTGCCCTCGAAAGCAGGCAGTATGGCGTCAAAATTAGTAAGGTCTGCCGTCAAGCAGTCCAGGCCTTGCAGCGAAACACGATCGATGCCGCTAAACTCGTACTTATCTCCAAGATTCTCTCTCATCACTCGGGCAATCCGGCCACCAAAGCCGGTGATAACCACTTTTTGTTTGTCTGCCATTAACAATCTCCCTCTTGATCTGATTCAGGTCATCTTAGTCCACTTGGTCAAGATGACTTATTTGGTCTTTATGACCTTATCGTTATCCTTTTACGGACTCATACCTATGAAGCGCTGTAGCAAGCCTTTGAACGCCCTCATCCAGCTGATCAGGTTCGTAAAGGGCGAAGGCCAGACGCAGCCTATCAGAAAAGGCACCACGCGCGGAGAAGGCGGTGCCCGGCCGGTAGGACAGGCCAGCTTCCTGAGCCATGGGCAGCAGCTTTTCTGTATCTACGTTTCCATTAAGTTTTACCCACACAAAGTAGCCTCCACCAGGAAGTGCGAACTCGGCGACGGCATTAAGATGCTTCCCCAGAGACTGGCAAATGGCCTCAACACGTCCCGCGTAGACTTGTCGCAGCTTGCGAACGTTCTCCTGAAGCAGGCCAAGCTCCAGGGTGGCGTTGGCTATTACCGACGTGAAGTGGCTTACCCCACCGCCGCTGATCACCATGCCGGCGTTGCTGAACCTGCTGATAAGGCGAGAGTTGCCTTGAACCCAACCTATTCGCAGTCCTGGCGCGAGTATTTTGGAAAAAGAGCCAATTGACGCCACACAACCCTGGTCCGACTGGTCGTAGGCTACCAGAGGCGGTGGTGGCGGGTCACCGTAGTGAAGCAACTGGTACACTTCGTCGGCCAACACCATGAATTCATATTCGATAGCGAGTTCCACCAGCTTTTGTCGCCGTTCTATAGGCAATACAGCGCCAGAGGGGTTCTGGTACGTGGGTATAATGTAAAGCAGCGCGGGATTGGGGATATCCGCATCAGCGAGCATTGCCTCCAATGAGTCTGTACGAAGCCCATTGTGGTCTGTTGGAACGCCAATTACGTTCAAGCCATGATCTCGAAATATGCTTTCTATTAGGTAGTAGCTGGGCTCTTCAACAAATACCGTGTCGCCTGGTCGGGCCAACAGCGTGGTAGCCAGGTCCAGGGCCTGCGATGCCCCGCTGCTTATGAACAGGTTCCTAGGGGAGACCACCATAGCGTATGCCGGCTCTTGAGACAAAAATGCGGCCAGAGACTCTAACAGAGGCCCGAATCCCTGCGTAGCGCCGTATTGCAGGGCCGTGACCGACCCGTTAGACAAGACGCGGTCCATTGCCGTGCGTATGGCTTCTGTGGGGTGCAGACTAGGCGACGGGTGGCCCCATCCCAGGTCGATTACGCCCTCGGGAATGGAGATAAGCAGCGATGGCAATTGCTCTGTCATGAAATCGTCCGCGCAACCTGCCTAGACAGGCTGCGGCAGGTCGCCATTAAGCAATCGCTCATTAAGTTCCCACAGGGCAGTCCTGTTGTCTTCCCAGTAGAGGAGTTTTTCGCCTTCTTTGAAGGCAACCCAGCGGAATTCAGAGTGCTCGTGGGACAGCACTATATCTATTTTGGGCAATTCGACTGCGAAACAGTGGTTGGGGATGACGTAGGTACCCTTGGGCCAGGAGCTTCTCTCCTCAAAAAAGTAGGTCGGGATGTAAGCCAACGAGTCCAATGGATAGTAGCTAAACTCGGGTGATATCTCTGCCTCCTCGTGGGCCTCCCTACGCGCAGCCTCTATCGGCTTCTCATCGTCCTCTCCACCGCCGGCAATGGCCTGCCAGTAGCCAACGTCAGCCCGCTTAAATACGGCATACTCAAACTCGCCTTCCGTATCTCTTCGGAAGGGAAAGACCAGTACCTGAAAAGGCGCTCTCGGCATTTTTTGAATATTAACTCCAGGAAATTAGATGCGGACCCCCTCACATTATTGTTGGGCCGCATCTTTGGGTCATAGACCACATTCACAACAGCTCATACTGGCCCTTTTGTACATTGTTCTCGTGCAATTCAGGTAGACTGTCAGTAATTTAGATACCTTCAATATTCTCACCTAATTACATCACTATGGCGCCGCCATCGATGACCAGCTCCGAGCCTGTCACGTACGACGAGTCGTCGGATGCCAAGTAGAGCACACCTTTTGCCACCTCTTCGGCGGTGCCCATGCGCTGCATCGGAACCCTTGTAAGACGGGTGGCCTTGGCCTCCTCGTCGGCGAAGGCCGTATTCAGCATCTCTGTGTCAATTGGTCCAGGATGCACAGAATTACAGCGTATACTGTCCTTTGCATGCTGGGCTGCAGTCACCTTGCTGAAGATCCGGACCGCGCCCTTGCTGGCGGCATACGCTGGCTCCTGGTGGTAGGCCTGCGCAATTCCCGCCACAGAAGATATGTTAACGATAGAGCCACCTCCGGACTCCCTCATGGCCGGAATGCAGTGCTTAGTTCCCAGGAACACGCTTTTGGCGTTAACTTCGAAGACCCGGTCCCAGCTATCAGCAGAGGTGTTTTCGATCTCCACTCGCGGGACTATGATGGCGGCATTATTTACCAGAATATCAACGGTGCCAGAATATTCAGCAAACAGTTGGTCAACATTGCTGCTGACTGATAAATCCAGCGCAGAGAATCCAACATCCACACCATACCTGTCTTTAAGTTCAGAGGCTGCTGTTTCGAGCGCTGTCACAGTTCGGGCAACCAAGTAGACATTGACACCTTCCGCTGCAAGTCGCTCTGCAACAGCTCGGCCGATGCCCTTGGAAGCACCAGTAATTACAGCCGACCGGCCACGAATATCAAGATCCATTATGGACTCCTCAATGAGTTTTCTAGATTCTATGACATACGGGTAATCCAGGGGACAGGACAATGCCGGTCAACCGATCTGCCAAAAACCGCCACACATCAAAAGGGTAGACATCCGCTATCCCGTCAGTAACCTGAATCACTGGAGCAAACTTGCCCCTGAGCCACACCGCCGACAGTGTTGACCTGATTTACCGCCATGATCTATGGCACCGAGGAACACCACTGACGACCGAACGAGAAGTCACACGACATATCCACAGTCTGTCGTTTCGCAAAGCACAATCGGAATATTGCACCCCGTGGAGCAGCGGTCTAGCACGTGCGTTATATGGACGGGGTGAAGCAATCCTGACTCGAGCCAGCATTACCCAGCGCTGTGTACTGGGATTCCCGGCGCCCGGCCATCCCTATTGGAATCCTGACACGATAGAAGCTGTAAAAGCACGTTATCCTGACAAAATGGACATGCGCCCCTATGAAGATGCCCTGTCGGAGAAGGTGCCCGGATAAACCATCCTGGACCACTTTGAGGCCCTGAAAACCACGCCTCCTCGCTATGTTGTGCTGTCCGTACGGTTACCGGGTTCTGCACATCACTCTGATTATGGATATCTGACATGACCCAGGCGGTACTGGACAGGGCTATCCGATAACTGTATATAATTACAGTGTTCAACATGCGTGGTACCGACTCCTCAAACCGGTAACAGACCCCCATGACGCAAACATTGACAACCCGACAACTACAGGTA
>CAJWRP010000071.1 GCA_913046025.1 uncultured Chloroflexota bacterium | reverse complement strand
GCGCATAAAGAGCTACTGTAAGACCATTCTAGTGTTTCTCTGGAAAGGGCGTCAAGGGCCATAGTCGCACCTGTTTGCTAACCTTTTTCCTAACCATGACGCTAATTACGACGGCGACGCTGGTAACGGTCAGACTAGGAAAGGCTTATCGACGATCAATTTCTCTTAAAATACTCTTGAAGACCGAGGGCCACGGACTTATAATAGAGTCACATCATAAACGAATATCAGCGACCCTTTAACTCAGTCCAGTGAGGCTGGCAAGGGATAACGGATACGGACCTGTCTTGATGAGGCGGGATCGGCTTCCGCACACTACGGTGAACCTCTTGCTAGCAGGCGAGAGGTTTTTTTATTGGCCGAACACAGGCAGGTGGCTTAGCACCATGACCCAGGCTAAGCAGGAACGGAACATCCTGAGCGCGGACGAGATCCGACGTGCGCTGGTGCGAATCTCCCACGAGATTCTTGAGCGCAACGGGGGCGTTCAGAAGGTTGTGCTCGTTGGACTACACACCCGGGGCGTGCCACTTACGGCCCGGCTAGCAGCATACATTCGCGAATTCGAAGGCACCAAAATCGCAACGGGCTCTCTGGATATTGGTCTGTATCGCGACGATCTGGCCGGAGGGGCCAGGCCCATTATGCGCAAGACCGACATTCCGGTGAACATCCAAGGCAGACACGTTGTCATCGTGGATGATGTGCTATACACAGGCCGCACAATACGAGCAGCTATGGATGCACTAAACGATTTCGGGCGTCCAAAGGAAATCCAACTTGCGGTGCTGGTGGATCGTGGCCACCGAGAGTTACCTATCCGGCCCGACTATATCGGCAAGAACGTTCCGACCTCATTCGACGAAGACGTGCGCGTTCGCTTGGAAGAGGTGGACGGCCTTAATGAGGTAGTACTTACAAGAAGAGGTGGCGATGACGAAGGCTAGCCAATTAAAGACCGAAACCGTTTCAGAAGACGGAAACAGTCCCCTGGTGAACGGTAATCAGTCTTCCGAACACGAGCCTACCTTTAAACGAAGACATGTACTGGACCTGGACGACTTCTCAGTTGACGAGATTAACGCTGTTCTTCAAAACGCCGACTCCATGAAAGAGGTGTTGCAGCGGGATATCAAAAAGGTACCAACGCTAAGGGGCAAGAGCGTTATCACACTTTTTTACGAGAACAGCACCCGCACTCGTGTGTCTTTCGAGCAGGCGGGCAAGATTCTCAGCGCCGACGTGATCAACGTCTCCAACAGCGGCAGCAGCGCGGAAAAGGGAGAGTCCCTCTACAACACCGCTCTAACTCTGCAGGCCATGAATGCCGATATCATCGTCGTGCGCCATCCCGACTCCGGCGCACCCCACTTCCTCTCACGCTTCCTGGACGCATCTGTAATCAACGCAGGCGATGGTCTGCACGCCCACCCGACGCAGTCCCTTTTAGACATGTACACGATCAAGGAACACTTGGGCGAGATAGCAGGCCTCAAGGTGGTCATCGTCGGCGACATGCTATACAGCCGAGTGGCGCGTTCCAACCTGTGGGGCCTCACTAAGATGGGCGCGAACATTGTTCTGTGCGGACCGCCCACACTGATGCCAACCGACTTCATCAATGGCGGGAAGGATATGGAAGGCCACCCTTTCAGCGCCGTAACCATACAGCCGAACCTGGAGAAAGCCCTGGAGGGCGCGGACGTAATCATGACCCTACGCCTGCAGCTAGAGCGTCAACGCGCCGGGCATCTCCCCACTCTGCGAGAGTACTCCAAGATATACGGTATCAACCAGAAAAGGCTGGATTTAGCGAAACCTGGCGCACTGGTGATGCACCCCGGACCTATGAACGAAGGTGTCGAGATCGATTCCGAAGTGGCTCACGGTGCCAGGTCGGTCATCGAGGCGCAGGTCACGAACGGCGTGGCTATCCGGATGGCCCTGCTGTATAGCGTCGTTACCCCTGGCAGGGAAAGTGGCGGCAGGGAGTCTATTTAACTTGCCAAATTCCTCGTCTAACAAGTCCGTCCCCCGGCAACGCGCCACTGCCATAGTTATGCGTGACGAGAAAATACTGCTGGTGCGAGACCGGACCAGGACCAGCTTTTCACTGCCTGGCGGAGGCATAGAGAGCGGAGAACTAAACGAGGAGACCACGCTGGTGGCCACCAGTATTTCCTACCTGTTCCAACACGGAGGGAAGGCCAACAACCACCACGTGTTCAGAATTCAAGCAGATGGCGACGTCGACGTGATTGCCGACGCTGCCGTGGAGGAGTTCGCCTGGTGGGATAGGGCTAGCGAGCTATCAATATACCCACACGTGGTTAGAATTCTAGAACAGTTTGGAGAGGGGAACTAATGGGGCAACTGCTCATCAAAGGCGGACGCATCGTGGACCCCAGCCAGGGCATGGACCAGATTGGCGACCTGTTGGTTAAGGATGGCGTTGTTCATGGCATCGAAAATCACATCGATCCACCAGACTCATGTCAGGTAATCGACGCTTCAGGTCTGGTTGTCAGTCCAGGTTTCATAGACCTGCATTGCCACCTGAGGGAGCCAGGATTTGAGGACAAAGAGACGATAGCCACCGGGACCGCAGCGGCAGCAAAAGGTGGATTTACAACCGTCTGCGCCATGCCCAACACCAACCCGACCATGGACACGTGGGCAACCGTTGAGTACGTCATGCGCAAAGCTCGCGACGAGGCCTCCGTGCGTGTACTGCCTATCGGCTGCGTAACCAAGGGCAGCCTGGGCAAGGAGCTAGCGGAGATGGGTGAGTTGGCAGACGCGGGTGTTATCGGTTTCAGCGACGACGGCCACCCCGTTGCAAACCCCAATATCATGCGGCAAGCCTTGTCATATAGCTCAGCCCAAGGTCTTCCCATAATCAACCACTGCGAAGAGCCAGACCTCTTCGACGGCGGTGCCATGAACGAGAGCTGGGTCTCTAACAGGCTTGGCATCAAGGGGATTCCCAACTCTGCGGAGGATGTGATGGTTTCCAGGGACATCTCGCTGGCAGAGCTCACGGGAGGCCGCTACCACGTTGCCCACATGAGCACCACTGGCGCGCTGGACCTGGTGCGTCGTGCCAAGGAGCGCGGCATGGACAACGTGACCAGCGAGGTCACGCCGCACCACCTGACGCTAACGGACGAGACGGTGCTGGGTCAGCATCACGGCGACACCGCTTTCGAGCCGCTTAACGCCTCCGCCTACGACACCTACGCCAAGGTCAACCCTCCTCTGCGAGTGGAGGCTGACCGCTTGGCAATGATTCAGGGCCTCAAAGAGGGCACCATCGACTTCATCGCCACAGACCACGCACCTCACAACCGCACGGACAAGATGTGCACTTTCCAGCAGGCCGCCTTCGGCATCAGCGTACTGGAAACAGCTCTGGGTCAGCTAATGTCTTTAGTCCACCAAGAGCATATTGACCTGCCGTTGCTCATCGAGAAATTGACGTCGGGACCTGCCAAGTTTCTTGGCAAAGCGGATATGGGGACGCTGAGAGTCGGCGTGCCTGCGGACATCACCATAGTCGATCCCGACGCAGAGTGGGTCGTGGACGCGGACAGCTTCCTGTCCAAGGGCAAGAACACGCCTATCGACGGCGCAACGCTCAAGGGACAGGTTGTAGCCACGTTGGTTGGCGGGGAGATCAAGTATCAGACGGACAATCTAGTTGTTAAATAGGAATACAGATAGCTAAGTGAGTACTTACGTATTAATACACGGTGCCTACCACGGCGCCTGGTGCTGGGATAAGGTTGTGCCCCTGCTGGAAGCGGCAGGCCACAAGGTCGTCGCGCCGGACCTGCCTAGCCACGGCCAGGACAAGACTTCTGTTGCCGAGGTGACGTTGGACTCCTACGCCAAACGAGCATGTGAGGTCGCAGCGGCCCAGTCGGAGCCGGTGATACTGGTAGGCCACAGCATGGGAGGCCGGGTAATCACCCAGGCGGCGGAGTACTGCCCCGACAACATCGAAACGCTGGTTTATCTAACGGCGAACCTGCTCAAAAATGGCGTATACGTGGCGCCCGTGGCGCCCAAGCGGTCGGCTGCGGACCGGGTAGCCAGCGCTACGCTGTCGGATGACGGCGTTTATCGCACCGCCAATTTATGCATGGTCGGGCAAGTCTACTACAACGACTGCTCAGACGAGGACGTGGAGCGCGCAAAAGCACTTCTTTGCGAGCAGGCGGCCATACCCTCAGACACTCCAATGCAGACCACCGACGCCAACTTCGGCAGGGTGCCGAGGGTGTACATCGAGTGCCTACGAGACAACGCCATACCCATCGACGCCCAGAGAGCTATGTACGCCGCACTGCCTTGCAAGAAAGTTCTCACCTTGGACACCAGCCATTCGCCATTCTTTTCTGCGCCAGAAGAGTTGGCGAAACACCTGCTTTCGTTGAGCACTGGGCTGTGAGGTCCACCTATGATTAATATCTCTCAAGTAATCACAATCGACAGATCGTTCCTAACTGAACAAATTAGCGCACTCTCTGTCCCATTGGCTACTCGGATAGACGAGGGTTTGCGGCTGGTAATAGGCTTATAAAAGTGAGTGAATCGAATTTGACACAACCCGCACATTTAGTTCTCGAAGATGGTTCCGTCTACTCAGGCTACGCCTTTGGTGCTGACAAGTCCGCCCACGGTGAGGTGGTCTTCGCAACGTCGATGACTGGCTATCAGGAGATGCTAACGGACCCCTCTTTTGCAGGACAAATAGTGGTTCCTACGTATCCTTTGATAGGCAATTACGGCATAAATGAGAGGGATTTCGAGTCGAAACAGGTGCAGGTGTCCGGCTTCGTGGTGCGTGAGTACAGCTCGCGGCCCAGCCACTCCCTTAGCACCATGACGCTGGACGAGTTCCTGAAAAAGCAGGGCATTCCAGGCATTGCTGGCGTAGACACTCGCGCTATCACCCGCAAGCTGCGCACCAAGGGCGTCATGATGGGGATGGTCGCCATAGGCCAGACTCCTCAGGCAGCGCTCACCCGCATGCAAGACCTACCCACCTATGGCGACATCGACTATGTGCGACAGGTCAGCACATCAAAACCATACCAGTGGGACGAACCACTGGCCAGCCCTTCCAGCACGCCTTTCCCAGAAGGCAACGCGCCCGAGACCAAATACAAGATTCTGGTCAGCGACTGCGGCCTGAAGTACAACATCCTTCGAATGCTGCGCTCCAAAGGCTGCGAAGTGATGGCCATACCGGCAACGTCCACGGCCGAGGAGATCCTGGCGCAGAAGCCAGACGGCCTGCTGCTCTCGCCAGGCCCAGGCGACCCCGAGCACCTGGACTACGCCGTGGAGATGGCCAAAGGCCTGATTGGCAAGCTGCCCATCTTCGGCATATGCCTGGGCAACCAGGTTGTGGCCAAGGCTTTCGGAGGCAAGACCTTCAAGCTAAAGTTCGGGCACAGAGGGGCCAACCACCCGGTCAAAGACCTGGAGACGGGCCTGGTGCACATCACGGCGCAGAACCACGGCTATGCGGTGGACGGCGGCAGCCTCCCTTCGGATATCGAGATCAGCCACGTGAACCTGAACGACGGCACGGTGGAGGGCATCCGCCACAAGTCGCTTCCGATCATGACTATTCAGTACCACTCGGAAGCCTCCCCCGGCCCGCTGGACAACGAGTACATCTTCGATAAATTCTTGGATATGGTGCAGGAGGCGAAGCGATAATGAGGGCAGAAACTACATGACCAACTCATTGAAAACATTCATTAACATCGCCCACCGTGGTGCGTCAACTTACGCGCCGGAGAACACCTTCGCTGCATATGACAAGGCTCTGTCCATGGGCATCAGCCATATCGAACTGGATGTCCACTTCACCAGCGACGACCACATAGTTGTGATTCATGACGACGATGTGGACCGTACAACAGACGGCGCAGGCCCGGTCTCCAGCAAGACGCTGGCGGAGATACAAAGCCTGGACGCGGGATCATGGTTCGGCGCAGAGTACGCTGGCGAAGGCGTCAAGACACTGGCGGAGGTGCTGCAGCACTACAAAGGACGGTTCCATTTCCACATAGAGATCAAGGCCAAGAATGCCAAACCAACTCTTGCCCAACGGACCATCGACATGGTGCGCGCCCACGGACTCAACGACAGCGTGACGATCACATCGTTCCACAAGCATTGGCTACAGGAAGCGGCAGACTATGATGACGTGCTTCCCAAGGGCTGGCTGGTGCCATTGGGTCAGGCTTCGCAGTGGGACGACTCAATCATCGATGAGTCAAAGAAGATGGACATCTCGCAAATATGTCCCCGCGCTGACATCACGACGCCTGAGCTCGTGAGCAAGATTCGCGATGCAGGCTTCGTTGTCCGCTGCCACGGCCTGATCAACGAAGAGCTTATGCGCCACGCCGTAGATGTGGGAGCCGCCGGTGGCACCGTGAACTTCCCAGACAAGTTATCTGAATACCTGAAGGCAAGCGGCATTGAACAGGTAAAGTAAGTTGTACGCTTTCTTACTGGTTAGGACACCCTGTTCCGCCGTAGTTACTATTCAAAAAATCTAGAAATTCAAGAAGTAATGATAAGAGGTCAATTCTGAGCGCACCAGCATCAAAAAAACCACAAAAGGTACTCGTGATAGGCTCCGGACCCATCGTGATTGGGCAGGCGGCTGAGTTCGACTACGCCGGAACGCAGGCGTGCAAGTCGCTGCGGGAGGAGGGCGTTACCACCGTCCTCGTAAACTCCAACCCTGCCACCATCATGACCGACGAGGGCATCGCCGACATCGTCTACATCGAGCCGCTGACGGTTGAGGTGCTGGAGCGCATTATCGCTGCAGAGCGTCCAGACGGCATATTGCCGACCCTGGGTGGCCAGACAGGTCTCAACCTAGCCGTTGAGCTATCAGACGCTGGCATTCTGGAAAAGTACAACGTCCGGCTTCTGGGAACCTCCATTCAGACGATTAGAAACGCCGAGGACCGAGAGCTGTTTCGCAACCTGCTGAAAGAGATCGGCGAACCTACGCCTCCCAGCGTCATCGTAGAGTCCATGGAGGATGCGTGGAAGGCAGTGGATGAGATCGGCCTGCCCCTGGTTATCAGGCCCGCGTACACCCTTGGCGGTACTGGCGGAGGCATTGCCAATAATCGGGAAGAGTTCGAGACCTTCGCAGCCAGCGGTCTGGCGGCCAGCCCTATTAATCAGGTGCTGATTGAAAAGTCTCTTATTGGCTGGAAAGAGATTGAGTACGAGGTGATGAGGGACGCCGCTGACAACTGCATCACCATCTGCAACATGGAAAATATCGACCCCATGGGTGTGCACACCGGCGACAGCATCGTCGTGGCGCCCAGCCAGACGCTATCGGATAAAGAGTACCAGATGCTCCGTACCGCTAGCCTGAAAATCATTCGCGCGCTGGGTATCGAAGGCGGTTGCAATATTCAGATGTCGCTGGAGCCTGGGGACATCGTTGCCGAAACTCTGCCTGAAGGAGGCAGGGCGGAGAGTCCTTATTACATCATCGAGGTCAACCCCAGGGTGAGCCGTAGCTCGGCGCTGGCCAGCAAGGCCACCGGCTACCCTATCGCTCGCGTGGCGGCAAAGATCGCCGTGGGCAAACGCCTGGACGAGATTCCCAACGCCGTAACGAAGATGACGCTGGCAGCCTTCGAACCGGCATTGGACTACTGCGTGGTGAAAATACCCCGCTGGCCCTTCGACAAGTTCGCCGCCGGCGACAGGTCAATCAATACTCAGATGAAGGCTACCGGGGAGGTCATGGCCATCGACCGCTCCTTCGAGGCAGCCTTCCAAAAAGCTGTGCGGTCGCTAGAGATAACCAACCGCGACATCCTCTGGGAAGACCCCAATTTTTTCATAGATCCAGCTACGGCTGGCGACATAAGCGAAGGCAACATTGGACGAAACAATTTACCTTTGTACCCGAACGATGAACGCCTTTGGGGACTGCTCTACGCCCTTCGCAGGGATGTCACGCCAGAGACCCTATCCCGCCTGACCGGGATAGACCCATGGTTCACCAGGGCCTTTGAAAACATAGTGCTGATGGAGGAAAGACTGCTCAACGGCCACCTGGATGCGCCCCTCTTACGCGAGGCCAAGCGTCTGGGATTCTCTGACGAGAACATCGGCAGACTGACGGACAGAACTATGGAACAGGTACGCCGACTACGCCATCAGTGGGAGATTATTCCCATCTACAAGATGGTGGACACCTGCGCCGCCGAATTCGAGGCCGT
>CAJWRP010000070.1 GCA_913046025.1 uncultured Chloroflexota bacterium | reverse complement strand
AGCTGAGGCTGCCAGAGAGACAGCGGTAGCCCAGGTGGCGAAGAAGCGTGACGACCGCTACGTTCAGGAAGCGATTGGGGAGATGGACACCGAGCTTCTGTCGGCACAGACTTCGTTGCAGAGCATCGTAGACCTGGCGTCTTCCGAGTTCACGCCTAGCCAGGAAAACTCCAACCTGGTGTATCGACATAAGACCATCATAACCAAGGCTGCCACGCGTACTATCGAAAAGGCCATTGAGGCGGTTGGTGGCGCGGCTTACTTCCGCAAGCTAGGCCTTGAGCGTAATTTGAGAGACATCATGGCCGCCAAATACCATCCGTTCCAGGAGAGAAAGCAGTACTCCTTCAGCGGACGTATCGCCTTGGGCCTGGACCCTGTGGAATAGGTCTCTGAAGGGGTATCTTTACCTGCCCCGTCACGAAATATAGCCGCCGCACATGAGTTTACAAGCTCAGGCGCGGCGGCTTGTCTATTGCGAAAAGGCTCGAAAGCGTCGCAGGCATCTAGATGTACTCGTCGATGTCGCCGAATACCTGATGAAGCCGGTCCCTGTCCTCTTCCGGTAGAGTGGCGTCTTCCAGCGCACGGACGTTGTCATCCATGTGCTTCACGCTAGAGGTGCCGGTCAGCACAGTGGATATGGCTGGGTGACCCGCGGCGAACTTGTAGCCAGCGTCCACAATTGAGTTAACCTCATCATGGACCAGCCACCCTAGCGGATCCACGTCAGGAAGGTCATCACTCTTGATCTTTCCTGCGGCCTTCCACGTGGCGATCTGCTCCTGCAGCAACTCCGGATTGGGTAGCTTCACTCGGATGACGGCCATGTTGATGATGCCGACGTTGTGCTCAACGGCCAGAGGCAGAGCCTCTTTGTCTGCGTACATATTCAGGATGCCATACTTGAGCATGATCGTGTCCCACAGCTCAGGGTTGGACTTTAGAGCAACGGTAACGCTCTTGTGGTCACCTTCACCTTTGAAATGCTCGCTGAAGCCTATGAAGCGAATCTTGCCCTGCTCCCGTGCCCTTGCCAGGACGGGGTAGTGCTGATCGACAACGTCAAAGTAGTCGGCCGAGTTCAGCACGTGAAATTGCATTATGTCGATGCAGTCCGTTTGCAGACGGCGCAGGCTGTTGTTTATGGAATCCTCGATATCCGCAACGCTGCGAAGCTTTCCTCCTGACTTGTACCGGCACTTGGTCGCCAGGATGTAGGAGTCGCGGGGCGCACGGCTGTTGGCGAACGTTCTGCCGAGTATCTCTTCGCTGTCGCCATAGGCCTCCGACGTGTCGAACAGGTTGATGCCGACGTCCAGGCAGTGCTGGACCAGGTCATCCTGCTCGGTTGAAGACAGGCCGGTATTCTGGCCAAGCTTGCTGGGTCCACCTGACCCGTAGCTCACCAGTGAGACCTTCAAGCCTGTCTTTCCTAACGTACGATATTGCATCAATCCTCCAAAAACTTTCAAAGATAAATCGCGCGACTTTCTGCAGCAAATAAACAGATGTGGTCATCAGGAGAATCCCGCCCTGGACGCAAGGTGTGGCATTAAAAACTAAAAAACTATGAACTAAGCACTTACAACTAGACCCTGGTCATTACCTCTTCTGCGAACAACTTCATCGAGGCCATGATCTTGTCGTGGTTCATTCCGCCGAAAGCGAAGTTGCAGCCGAAATATCCGATGCCTTGCGACTCCATGGCCCTTAGCTGGTCTACGCACTGGTCTGGAGTGCCAATGACGCTGCGCGTCTTACGGACGTGATCATAGGTCGGAGGCGATTCTGTGCGGGTCTTTCGCCAGTTATCCAGGTTCATGTCGATCTCGCTGCCCTCGGTGAGCTTCCCTCGCCACTGCAGCATGTCGATCATCCATTGCAGGGGCGTTTGCGTGTCTTGGACCGCCTGCGCCTCAGTAGGGGCGACGTAAGCATGGCGGAAGAAGGGTATGGCCGTGGAAGGCACGTTCACACCGGCCTCTTTGGACATTGCGGCGTAGCGCTCACACAACTCGATACCTGGTTCCGTCTCCATGGTGAGGCCGACCATCGTAGGCCAGCCCTTGGCCACAGCGTACTCCAGGGTAGCTGAGGTGCGCGTCGCGGCGATGAACGACGGCGGATGAGGCTGCTGAACTACCTGAGGCACCAGGTTCGCCTTCTCGACGCTGTAGTACTGGCCGTGATTGGTGTAGTCGGCTGTGGTCCACATGCCTTCGATCATGTTGACGGACTCCTGGAACCGGTCCTGCGTGTCATTGGTGTCGATTCCAAAGGGCACAAACTCGTATCGTGCGGCACCTCTGCCGAAGCCCACGTCCAGCCTGCCGTTGCTTACCAGGTCCAGGGTCGCCGTGTCCTCTGCCAGCCGAATGGGGTTGTGCAGAGGCGGCACCAGCACAGCCAGGCCGAGGCGTATGGTGCTGGTCTTGGCAGCGATGGCTGAGGCTATCAGCATGGATGACGAGCCCAGGCCGTAGCGAGTGAAGTGATGCTCTGCAAACCAGGCGCAGTCGAAGCCCAACGACTCGCCGTACTGCACCTCCTCTATGGTCTCAGCCAGTACATCTTTAGGCTCTTTGCCCTCTGGCCAGGGGAGGTGTGTCATCAGAGCAAACTTCATTTTTTTGTATCTCCGGAGAAGGGGTTTTGATTTTTCGCAATCGACTTTGGGAGTATAGTCGGAAGGCCGACCTATTATTTCACAGATGTGTCGCGCTTGCTAATGAGGGGAGCCTGCCAGAATTGACGAGCAAGGGCGGCGGCCAATACACTCCGTCAGAGACTGTGTGATGACAAATGGCATGAAGGTGAGAACATGAGATTAGAAGGCAAAGTTGCGTTGCTAAGTGGTGGCGCGGGCGGCATAGGCGCAGCAGAGGCGAAGCTGTTCGCCAGCGAGGGCGCCGCCGTTGTCATCGGCGATCTGGCTGAGGAGCAGGGCGAAGCGTTGGCTTCCGAAATCGTCGCGACCGGGGGGAAGGCTGTATTTGTGCGGCTAGACGTTCTGGACGAGGCTACCTGGAAAGCAGCCGTTTCGCTAGCCGTTACGAATTATGGCAAGCTGGATATTCTGGTTAACAACGCCGGCATACTGCGCAATGAAGGACTGCTGGACACCACCGAGGCTATCTGGGACAGCGTAATGGACGTGAACGCCAAGGGCACCTTCTTGGGCTGCAAGCACGTCTTGCCGGAGATGCGCCGTGTCGGAGGCGGGTCTATCATCAACATCTCGTCTGGGGCAGGTCTGGTGGGCAGCAATCGCACCACGGCCTACCATGCCTCCAAGGGCGCAGTTCGCATATTCACAAAGGCAGTGGCCATCCAGTACGCCTCGGACAACATTAGAGTCAACTCTGTGCATCCGGGGCCAATCGAGACGCCCATGCTGGACTTCAGTCTGGCTTCTTTGGAGGGCGGCGTGCTGCCATGGGCGGTGCCGCTAGGTCGTTACGGCCAGCCAGAGGATATCGCCTACGGAGTGCTGTACCTGGCGTCGGACGAGTCAAGCTTCGTCACCGGAAGCGAGCTTGTCATCGATGGCGGCCGCACCGCGCAATAGTCCTTTTGAATTGTGTTGGAAATTTGGACTTAGGGTATTCGAAGAGACTTGTTTGAATTGCAATTGCTCATCCCCCCATCTCCTGAGCGCGACCTGTTGACAAGAGGAGGGTGATGGTCAGATAGTTGAGCCATGATAGACAAGCTTCCTTCTCTTTACCTGGGACGAAAACCAAACCCTCAAGGCCGAGGTTGCCGAATTGGAAGGCCGACTAGGCCACAGGTCGCTAGCCGTAATCCATGGGATCGAAAATCCAAGCAGAAAAGAACATCTAATGAAAGTTACCTTGCTAGGTACCGGCACACCTGGGAAAGACCCTAACCGCTTCCAATCTTCCGCGTTGGTAGAAGTGGGCTCAAACCAGCTGTTGTTTGACACGGGAAAAGGGGAGCGGTCCACCAGATGTATCAAGCGGGAGTTGATGTGGGCCGGGTCAGCCCTGTCTTTATCACGCATCACCATGTTGACCATATCAATGACCTGTACGATGTCATCTTCTCAACGGCGGGTCAGGGACGAGAGGGAACGCTGCCAATTTATGGACCGGCTGGTACCCAGCAAATCGTCGACGCCTTGCTGAACGGAGTCTATGCCAGCGATAACCGCTTTCGCCTTGAAGAAGAAAAGGAGGTCCGCCGCCAGGGCCATAGCAGGCACCGTCGGTATGAAACAATCCACGATGTTACCGTCCATGAGATCGGGGCAGGCGTCGCGGTGGAAGGGGATGGCTGGCGCGTGATTTCCGACTATGTCCTGCATGGCGATTTTCCTCACGCCCCGGATTTCGAGTGGCATTGCCTGGGCTATCGCATTGAGGCAGAAGACCAGGTCGTCACCATCAGCGGCGACACCGTCCCATGCCCCGGTATTAGCAAGCTGGCCCATGAAGCCGACCTGTTGGTGCAGTGTTGCATGTGGCCCGAGAGCTTCTTGAAGGCCAACCCTGCTCTCCGTACTCTCACTGAATCAGTCCTGCCCTCCCCCTACCAGGCCGGGCAGATCGCGGCAGAAGCCGGTGTGAAACGCATGGTGTTGACCCACCTGAGTGCCTCGATTAGCCAAAACAACTTTGAGGAGGTTCTGGCTGATGTCCGGCAGCACTTCCAGGGTGAAGTGTTATTCGGAGAAGACCTGCTGGTAATTGAATGAGAGCAATTCTGTGTCAATGAGAGCTACTGATGATATGGGGGGCCTTCGAGGTCAGGGCGCAGGCAGAGGCCATTTAAGCTATAGGTAAGGAAGCCTGTGGAATGACTCCGAACGTTTTTTTTATCTGTAATACACGATATGGTCGGCGGGGAGGCTCTTGGGACAAGAACCCTGGCCGAAGGCTACACCCATGGTGCCAGGCGTAAGCATCTTCAAGTAGACATGCCATTCCTCTTGGCCTCCCATGCCTCTAGCAGACGCGTAGCAGTGCTCATCAGCTACCGTGCGCGGGTCAAGATAGGTTTCGTCTCCCGGGCGCAACCGGACCGCGTTGCTCTCCCCGTTCACTCTGATAGCGCCGTCAGGCATAGTAGCGATGGCCATTCCCCAGTCAGCGCGCGCGAAAGGATCCTCGTCATCGAAAGGAGTCTGGAACCAGCCTCCGTAGATTCCGTCCGGCACGTCGTAGGAGGTGTGGCAGACTGAGTCTGACGAACTGCCGCTGGAACCTCCGATTAAAGCCCTATACTCGTCACCCAAATCGTCTGCGAAGTATTCGTAAGGGCATTCGGCGTACAGTAATACCTTAAGGTCACCGGTGTTTTTGTAGCGCTCTTGATTGGCGAAGCTGTTTACCACTGCCGTATTGCTGAATATGAAGTCCCAGCTGTGGGCCACGATGGTGCCTGTGGTATAGCCGAGGATGTCTCTGGCATTTACCTCTATGGATACGGACTTCTCTGCGTCACGGGTGGAGGTCGAAGGCTCCGTCGGGGCAAGTTCTGCAATGCCCGGGCCTAGTTCGGTCAGATGATCGAAACCGTAGGTTACCTCGCAGCTTATCTGGAGCCTCACCTCATACTGAGGCACATCGATTAGGTTTCCATCAATGTCATTCATGGGCTGCAGGTAGTACGTAATGCCCGTCAACGTTGCATTTTCAGGGGCATAAACGGGCACTGTGCGAGCAACAGCGCCGTGTTCCGCAGCAATATTTAGGTATGAGCGGTTCTTGTACCAGTTACCGCTGATAACAGAGGGTGGCTGGATGGAACCGATCGTGCTCAAGTCTGGGATGTGTGAAGTTAGTAACGGCGATGGATCGCTTACGCAGTCCCTCTGGCGGTCGCTGTATCCGGTTCCAAAAACGCCGTCTTCATGACCGGTTGAATCTTCGGGAGAGTACGTTGCAATAGACGCTCGATAGGGTTCTGGAGTCTCAGTTGGTATTGCCGTTATTTTGGGAAGCGCCGGAGTCAGCGTCGCTGCAGGCAATACGGGCGCCTTAGTAGCAACGAACGGCTCCAGATCTGTAAGGAGCGGGTCCGGAAGCGGCGTGTTCGTAGGCGTAGGTTTTGCCGTTGGTGAGACCTTGGACGGAGCTATTGTTGCCGAAGCTTCTTGCGGCGTTGCAGGCTCACTGCTCTCAATGGGCGTCGCTGCCTGTTGTACTGTGCAAGCTACGTTAGACGTCACAACGATAGCCATCATTAGCGTTCCATAAAAGCCCCTCATGGTAACGACAATAGGCCGCTGGTGCCCTGGGCACAAGGGTGTTGGCCACTAATATCAAGGCATGAAGTGTCGCATGACTAGTCGTCGGCCTGCACTGAGGAGGGCTCCTGTGTTGCATTAGCGCTGGTCTTGCCTTTGAAATGCGGCACCACGTACTTGCCGAAGAGACTCAGCGTCTGAATCACCTCTTCGTGGGAGACAGGACCTACCTGGAAAAGAGGCATGATCTCGTCGACACCCATGGCCTCGTATTGCTCGAAATAGCGTATGCAGTCGGCGGGGTTGCCGATGGCGAAGCGGCCGCCCTGTTCGATCAGCTCCCGTGACGGGATTTCATCGGCGCGGGCCTCATCCCTGGCCATGGCCCTGTCGTAATGCCACTTGTAGTCGTCTGGGACACGGTCGGCTGGGTAGTCCTTCCAGACCATGGAGTCTCGTATGACTTGCTGCTCCCGATACCAGTCAATAAGCTGCGCACCGCGTTCGAAAGCCTTGTCTCTATCCTCATGACAGTATGCTACTGTGCTGCCGGAGATCTGGTTGTTGACGAATTTGCCAACCGGGTCGGCCTTTTTAATGGCGTCACGGTAAATACGGATCAGTATCTTTGTGCGCTCAGCCCCGATGCTGGTCTGGGTCAGGCAACCCAATCCCTGGAGGCCCGCCTTCTCGAAGGTCTCCTCCCGGGTGCATGCCTGCCAGATGGGCGGGTGCGGCTTCTGCACGGGCTTGGGAACGATCTCGCGCTCCGGTATGTCAAAGTACTTTCCCTTGTACGAGAAGACCTCTTCGGTCCATGCCCTTGGAATGATGTCCAAGGACTCTTCTACAATACCCGTAGCGTCCGCCAGATCGGTGCCGAAGGGCATCATCTGGTATGGGTATCCGGAGCGCCCCACGCCGAAGTCCACCCTGCCATGGCTTAGGATATCCAAAGTCGCCAGACGCACGGCTGTGTCTAGCGGATGGTGAATTGGAGGCAATACCGCTGCTATGCCCAGGCGTATGTTCTTAGTGCGCTGGCTGATGGCTGCTAGAGACAGGTCTGGCGCACTGGAGTGCGACCATTCGGACCGGAAGTGGTGCTCTACGAACCAGACGCTCTCGAAGCCCATCTCTTCCGCATACTCCACCTGCTCAAGCATCTGATGAAATCGTAGCGCTTCACTTCCCACATCCCAGGGTTTAGGCACCTGAATCTGGTAGAACATGCCAATTCGCATTTTATATCCCTTCCAAGGAAGATTTCGATTGGCGCGAGTGTAAATTGGCAGCAAGTTACTGTCAACATGCTTCCAATCGGTGCGTTATTTGGCGCGACAATAAGAAGATATCTACATACCATAATTTGCAGCATATCAAGACGTTTTCTTAGCGAGGGAGTTCTGATGATTCCCAGAAGTCTTACCGACACCTGCTTCTATGTGTGATAGTCGGCCCGATATTGGTCGTAACGTTGGGTTGCTAAAATCTGCCTGACGATATCGCGTCACTGCCGACTGCATTGCCGCAGAACACTGTAGTGTCACCCCAATTGCCAACTCCTACAACTACCGCATTTCAAGCCAACCTTGTCGAAACCAAACAGTCTGTCGCGACCGCGCTGCCTGAACCAAACGCCACACCGTTTGGGCGTAGCCTCACTGGCGTGGTAAGGCTCTCTTCGATGCCGGCACCAGCGGGAAGCGAGCCGTTTCTGCATGCGTCCGACAACTCTGGACTGGTGCAGGCGGGACGTGCCTTCTCCAGCACCCAGATCTGCTCCTTAGAGAGGCACCAGCGGCGCTTGCGGCGGAAATAACTCTCATCGTAATCTTGACCCGCAGTGTTGCGTAAAATCTCGTCCACTATCATGTTCAAGTCCGTAGAAGGCCCTGTGCTTTTATCAGAAAGGTAGGGCTGTAAGCCGTTCAACGCCTTCTACTCTCTGGCCAGGTCTACCATCTCAACGTCGTCGTGCTCATCGCCTATCTCACATTCAATCAACATTAGCTCACTATTTTCAGCCTGGCTAGCTTGCTGAGTCGAGAGCTATTAAACTTGGGTCACGTTGGGGTAAATGATTCTAGGCCCC
>CAJWRP010000069.1 GCA_913046025.1 uncultured Chloroflexota bacterium | reverse complement strand
AAGTAATACGGGCAGAGACCATAATGCAGGAGCCAGAAAGCGTTGTTCGAGAGTCGCAATCCCCTCAGGAGGCAGTAGTAACACTAGAATCGCAGGATTCCAAGGTTGCATTCGTGGTAAGTGAGGAGGACATTGTCAAAGGCATTGTCACGGCAACTATTGCAGACTTCCTAGTACAGAGCGATGCCCCTGATCTGAAGAATGCTGTCTTCGACAACGCACACATAGTTAGTGCTGAAGCCATTTTAGAGGACTGCATACCTATTGCTGCGCAGGCTGATCACCCGTTGGCAGTCGTTGACGATGAAGGTCGCCTCCTTGGACAGATTGGCCGCAAGGACCTGCTTGTCGGCATGGTGCAAAGTGGAATTGACAAGGTCGTAAAATACGGCAAGGAATCGGAAAGGTAAATATGGCAGCACCTAGCGTTGTATCCGCCTCAAAGCAATCCACAACTGACAAGATGCCACATGGGGGCCTGTACAGCCTCGCGGGCAGATATGGCAACCTAATCAAATATGCTGCCGCGGCCGTGGCCTTAATCGTTACTTTTGTGATCTGCCTGGCGATTTGGGGACCCGGCATGGCCTTTCCAATGGAAATAGGTAAGCAAATCGGAGCCAAAGTAGACGAATGGATTCTCTGGCTGACGAGGGAGGGAGACTGGTTCTTCGACGGAATCAAATTCGTTATTACCAAAGTGTTAGTTGCCATTGAAGATTTTTTGCTGTGGCTTCCGTGGCCTGTGCTCATCATGGCAGTGACTCTTCTAGCCTGGAAGGTAGCAGGCAAAAGCCTGGGGTTATTTGCACTGATAGGCCTAGTACTGATCGGCCTGATGGGGCGGCTACCGGGTGGCACCAGCACTCTTTGGGGCGGCTCAATGGAGACGCTGGCCCTGATCATAGTGGCTGTGGGTATATCCTTGTTAATCGGCATCCCCATGGGCGTCATAAGTGCCCGCAATGCTATTGCGGATTCCATTCTCAGGCCCATTCTGGACGGCATGCAGACAATGCCCAGCTTCGTGTACCTAGTACCAGGCATCTTGTTCTTCGGCCTGGGCAACGTACCGGCCGTTATGGCTACTGTCATATATGCCGTTGCGCCGGTAATTCGGCTTACGAACCTTGGGATTAGGCAAGTCTCGCCAGAAGCGGTTGAGGCCGCCCGATCTTTTGGCACAACGCCCTTGCAAATGCTGACCAAGGTACAAATTCCGATGGCCCTGCCTACCATAATGGCTGGAATAAACCAGACGATCATGATGGCATTGGCCATGGTGGTGATCGCATCTCTGGTGGGAGCAGGGGGACTTGGTGAGGCCGTGTTACGAGCCCTTGGCAGGCAGGAAGCTGGTAATAGCGCCATAGCAGGTCTGGCCATTGTGGCTATCGCCATCGTAATCGACCGCATCACTCAGTCCATGGCTCGTGAACGGCAACGTGCACTGATTGGTGATTAGTGCACCGTGCAGGTAAAATCCCAATAGGCGGCTCTGGATGATAACGAGCCAAATTAGTCAAGAGCAAAACGGAAATGATGGTAAACCAAGATTCATTTCGACATAATTAACAAGGAAAATGGAATTTTAAGGAGGAACTATGTTAGGTCGCAAATCGACCAAAAAGTACGCAATAGTGGGGGCACTTCTCACTATATTGGCCCTGGCGGCTATGGCCTGCTCATCATCACCGGCCGTACCGGCCGTACCGGCCGTCACGGCTGCGGAGATCCAAACAATGATAGACGCCGCTTCATCCGATGCCGTAACAGCCGCAGACATTAAGTCTGCTGTAGACGCAGCAGCCTTACAGTTTGCTTCGAACTCACTGACGGCTGATGAGATTCAAGCAATTTTGGATGAGGCGTTGGCAGCCGGGCAGCCGACAAAATCAACCATCGTCTTCTCTGACCTTAACTGGACCAGCGCACAGGTGCAAAATCGCATCGCTCAGTACATCCTCGAAAAAGGATATGGTTACCCTACCGACACCATATTCGGAGGCACACTGGCCAACTTCCAGGGCCTGCAGAAGGGTGACATTGATGTCGCACTGGAGATATGGCTGCCTAACCAATCCATCGGCTGGGAGAAAGCAGTGGAATTGGGTGAAGTCGTCTCCGTGGGCACAAGCCTAGTAGGGGACTGGCAGAGTACTTTCGTAATACCCCAGTACCTTGCTGACGAGTACCCCGACCTCAAGACTCCTCAAGACCTGGCCAAGCCAGAATTCCAAGAGCTATTTTCCTCCGATGATAGCCGAGGCAAAGCTCGGCACATAGCCTGCGTTATCGGTTGGTCTTGTGAAGGTACGAACACCGCACAGATAGATACTTACGGCCTGAACGACTTCTTGCACGTTATCAATCCCGGCTCGCAGGAAGCCATGTTTGCCGAGCTCTATTCAGCATACGACAAGCAAGAGCCGTGGCTAGGTTACATGTGGGGCACAGGCGACCCGGCGTTGAAGCTAGACCTCGTGCGCCTGGAAGAGCCTGAATACACCAAGGAATGCTGGGACACAGACAAGGGCTGCGCCTTCGCCGAATCTTTGGTGCTTGTAGCAGTGCACCAGAGTCTTCTGCCTCGCGCCCCTGATGTTATTGCAATGCTCCAGAACTGGGAATTCACCATCAACATCTACAAAGGCATCTTCCAATGGATGGATGCCAATCCCGGCAGCGAGCCCTCTGAGGCTGCTATCTGGTTCCTCAACAACAATAATGTATGGGAGGACTGGGTAACTACTGACGCCGTCGCTGCTGTCAAGGCAGCCCTGGCCAACGAAAGCTAGTATATAACCCCGGATTACCTGCCTAAAGTGATTTAATGGCAAAGCAAGAGGCCAGATCAACATGAATTGGTCTGGCCTCTTTGTTGTATCAAGCGGTGCACTCTACTAGTCAAGATGACTTCTGTAGCAGTGCTTGCTATAGATTAAACTGTGGCTCCATGTAGTCGTGAAGCTTGTTGTATATCTGGACTCGGCCCCGTTGCGTATCGGTGACGATCAGACGCGATTTGGCTTCGTCGAACGTTAATCCCGTGGGCATAGAGAAGCGCCACTCAGGCTCCATTGTGTAAACTCGACGGCGTGCCTTCTGTACGTCGGCGTTGGCGACCACCTGCTCCCGGTGCCACTTCGCCAACTCCTGAGCGTCACCTACCAGGCTTGTGAGGTAGCGTCCGTCAGGCGAAAATACCTGCACCCGATCATTAGCCCAATCACATACGTAGACGTCGCCGTCCGGATCCACAGCAACGTCACTTGGGCGGGTCAACTGCCCTTTACCGTCGCCACAGCTGCCGAACGACATGACATATCCACCATCTGCCGTAAATTTCTGAACACGATGGTTCTTGTGATCAGCTACGTAGACGAAGCCTTCCTTGTCCGTTGTGATACCCCATGGTGAGTCGAACTGACCTTCGCCGCTTCCTTTTCGGCCAAACTCGGATACAAAAACGCCATCCGCGGTCAGTTGCTGCACCTTGTGGTTAAGACTATCAACAACAAGCAACGTACCATCAGGGGCTATGGCGATGCCCGAAGGCCTATTGAATTCACATTCGCCATCGCCGGCTTTACCCCAGAGTTTAATGAACTCGCCATCTGCCGTGAAAACCGAGACGCGATTCATCCACTCGTCCGTGATGTACACGTTGTCGTCCGAATCAAGTGCTATACCGGCGGGCCATATCAGCTGGCCCTCGGAGTCGCCGTATCGGCTGATTTTCCTGAGATGCTCTTCCTCGTTTGCCATAGCCGTGATATTGAACACGTTTACCTGAGCATAAGTGGCAGTCTCATTCCATGGCACATCGAGAATTTGCTCGTACTGACGGCTTACTACGTAGACCGTGTCTCCTGAGCCACAGGCCACTGCCACAGGCATGGGCATGTATAGGCCGCCAACAGCATGGCTGTAATCAAAGGTTCGTCCCGCGACTACGGTCGTAAGCATTTATCCACCTGAGGTCTCATTATTATTAGACGGTGCAATCGGCTAGGCCTCTATCAGGTCCAGCTTCTCGAACGAGCCATCAACGATCGGATGGGCATCCATTAGCATCCAGTCCTCTAGTATCGACGTGTAGAGGCTCCGGAAGTCCAGATTGGGCACAGGGTCACCCTGTTGTAGGTCCTTCGACTTTAGCGATGGCATGACACTGTACTGGCCGCCCTTAACTCGATCGCCGATCAAGAAGGCTACGCCCGCCGCGCCATGGTCCGTACCAGAGCCGTTATCGTGTGTTCTGCGGCCAAACTCCGAGAATATCAGCATAACGACATTGTCTGCTGCCTCGTGTTCCCGCAGGTCATCAAAGAAGTCTCGAACGGCCGTGGAAAGGTCCTCGAACAGCACAGACAGCATGCTAGGCTGACCAGCATGGGAATCGTAGCTTCCATGGTCGCAGTAGAACACCCGGCTTCCAAGACCAGCGAGGTGCACTTGGGCTATTCCCTTTAGCTTCTTGGCCAAAGTAGTCTCGGCGTATTCAATGGAGGAGGAGTAGATTTGTGGGGCCACCTTAAGGACATCTGCTCCCTTCAAAGCGTCCAATCCCGTTTGGCCTAGGAATTCCATGACAGGGCCCCGTCCGATGGCCTGACCATAGAGGCGGGAAAATCGGTCGAGAATCCGTTGACGCTGCTCCGTCATGCTGATTCCCGGTAAGAGGCCGTAGTCTTCCAGATTTTCCACTACGGCTATAGGAACTCCGGGAACGGCCATGGCCCTGAACATACTGGGGCCGAAGCTCACTCCGGTAACGACGTTTTCCTTCTTAGGGTCTATCTCTCGTATGACACGTCCCAACCAGCCCTCGGTGCCTACGTCGTCAGGCTCGCAGGTGTGCCAAATGTCCATTGATCGGAAGTGAGAGCGCGGCGAGTTCTCATAACCTATGCCATGAACGATGGCCACGTTGCCCTGCTGGTAGAGATCCTTGATCGGGCCTAAACTGGGATGCAGTCCAAACTCATTGTCTATGTGCAGCACCTTGTCTTGTGGTATGCCGACAGAAGGCCTGTAGTCGTAGTAGAGGTCGTTACCGTAGGGCACGACAGTATTAAGGTAGTCGTTACCACCGGATAGCTGCAGCACGACCAGGACAGGATCTTTCTTATCAACGGTGACCATATATATCTCCCGTTTGTTACGGATATTGTTGCACTATTAGCGGAAGTGGTAAGACATTAGCTCATGAGCATATTGGACTCTGCTCATGCCTGGAAACCCCCTAGGCGTATTGGAAATCTCTCAGAGAGGCTATTAGCTGAAGCATCTCACTAACTCTCTGGGTGGAAAGTTCAGCCTGCGACTCCGTGGACCATGCCAGGTTACCGTCCAGGGAAGCGTGGTCGATTAACTCCTGCCGAGTCTGGCCATCCAGGTCCAACGGGCCCATCCGCTCCAGACATACATCCACGAACTCATCAGTCGTCAGCTCACCAGCGTCTCGCAGCCTGTCCACAATGGCCTTCACACCAGGCAGCGTCACATCGCCGACCAGGTCAGCGACAAAGTTGATGCGGCGCATGAGAGAGCCGCTGTTGATCCATTCCCGCCCTGTGTGCCAACCCTCGACGCTGGGAGGATTGAGGACTTCCTGGCCCATGTAACCAGTCTGCCGACCCAGATTGCCGATGCCGGGAGCAGGGAATTCGCGATTGCCAACGAACCTCAGCGTGTTCACCACGACCTCAACCGGACTCTTGATACGAGAGAAGCGGGCCTCTTTGAAGAAATCAGAGTTAAACAAGACCCGTAGCACGGCCCTTATGTCGTAGTCGTTCTCAACAAAGGCATCAATCAAGGTCTGTATCGCCTCTGGGTCCCGCGGCGGAACGGTCTGCCAGGCCGGAACCTGCGCCTCATCAGCTACAAAGAAGTTGTAAAGATGCCGCGCCACAAATTTGGCGGTGGCTGGCTGCCTGCAAATGATTTCGATGATGTCTTGGCCGTTGAAGTTCCCCTTATTACCGAGGAATAGCTTCTCTTCATCATCATGGTCTTCTTCACGATACTCGAAGGACCAGTCGAAACGCCCCATGGGAAAGCGCGGCAGCTTGGGGGTAATCGTCCAGCCGGTGAACGCCCTAGAGCACTCGTAGACGTCCTTTTCGGTGTAATTGCCCACACCCATGCTGAAAAGCTCCAGCAGTTCCCGTCCCCAGTTCTCGTTTGGAGCGTCGGCATGATTCTCGTTGTTATCCAGCCAAAAGAGCATGGCCGGACTCTGGGCTACCGCAAGCAACATATCTTTGTAGCTGCCGAGGCCCTTCTCTCGCAACATGTCCACCATGTCGACGATCTCGTCCCAGTGATCGACTTTGGAGACGCCGGTGGCGAAGATGCCATGCCAGAACACCGTCATCTTCTCTTGCAGTGGTGCCTTGGTGTTCACCATGTCGAACAGCCACGTAGCGTGACCCGTGCCCTGGATGGTGCCTGGTTTCCACGACCACGGGTGGTAGCGTAGTAGATCAAGCCGGTCCACTGGGTCCTGCGTTTCTGGCTGAAGCAGCTCTTCTACAGTGGCCTCGTAGCCTACATCGGCGCGGGCCATTAGCTCATCGTGAGCTACGCCAAAACCAGCGCGCCTCATGAGATGGGCCATCAACGCAATATCATCTCTGTCAGGCATGCCGCACGCCCTTTCTCTCTAGTGGAATGGAATAGACTAATTTTCCCATCATGCCGCCGCTAAGGTTGAATAGGAAATTAGACAAAAGTATAGGAGGGCCTGAAACTCATGTCAAACCTCGGCAACATGGGATTTGCTGCGAACCAGCACCGCTCGGCTAATCATATTTTCCTCCCTGACGCCGTTTCTATATTGTGCTGATTTCTCGCACCAGCACCGAAATGCCAGAAGCCACTATTACCCCAATGGCAACTCGCCGAAATAGTATTTCATTCATACGGGTAGCCACGCGACTGCCCAACCAGAATCCAATGAATACAGGCGGAAGGGCCAGCAGCACCAGCAGCAATCGTTCGTGGGTAAACAGGCCGGTAGGAATGTATCCGATGGTAGATGAGGTCATGATAACGAATAGGTAGAGCGACATCGATGCACGAAGGCTGTGCCGCCCCCAACCCTGGCTCAAGATAAATAGCACCAGCAAAGGTCCGCCTATAGCCAGCGAACCCAACATAAGTCCCACTATGAAGCCAATAATACCTCCGACAACCTTGGGGTAAGGTATCTTGTTCTGGAGCGAGGAGGGATTGAAAGCTGTAGCTGCCGCAAGAATCACGATGAGCACAACAATGCTCAGGCGGAGGACTCGCTCACCAGATGTGGACAGCACATAAGCGCCTAGCAGCGCACCTGCTAATCCCAAAAGAGCTATGGGCAGGGTCTCTCTGAATCTGAGATGGTGGCGCGTCTGCCATACAAGCATCGCCGTTATGGGAACGCTAACGGCGTTTATCATTACGACGGCAGTTTGAGGATCCAACACAAGGAGCAGGAATGGAGTGGCAACCATACCGATGCCAAATCCAAGAGAGGCTAACACCGTGGTACCAGCGAGAGTTGCCAGCACGGCAACCAGGATTTGTATAAGAGAAAGCGTACCCATCTTTTAGGGCTAGCCTTAACCACTCAGGCGATTATATCTATTCGACGAGACTGCAACCTGAAGGCAAAAACAAAGCCCTATCGAAGATAAGCAGTACGTAGCTTCGATAGGGCTTAAATACAAGTTAATTATTCGTCCGAACGAACTAGTCCAAGAAGTCTCGGAGCTTCTTCGATCGGCTAGGGTGCCTGAGCTTCCTCAAGGCCTTGGCCTCGATCTGCCTGATGCGCTCACGGGTCACACCGAAGTTGCGGCCGACCTCTTCCAAAGTGCGTGTCCTGCCGTCAAGCAGGCCAAACCTTAGCTGAAGAACTCGGGCCTCACGATCGCTGAGCGTGTAGAGTACGTCGTCAACCTGTTCTCGGAGAAGCTGGTACGAGGCGGCATCGGCAGGGGCCAACGCGTCCTTGTCTTCGATGAAATCTCCAAGCTGGCTAGACTCCTCTTCCCCGATAGGTGTCTCAAGAGAGAAGGGTGACTGAGTGAGCTTGAGGATCTCTTTGACCCTTTCCTCAGTGACCTCCATGGCTATACCAATCTCGGCGCTGGTGGGCTCGCGGCCATTCTCCTGAACAAGCTGGCGGCTAACACGAAGCAGCTTGTTGATGACCTCCACCATATGCACGGGGAGTCGGATGGTGCGGGACTGGTCTGCTATGGCCCTGGTGGTCGCCTGTCGAATCCACCAGTGGGCGTAAGTGCTGAACTTATAGCCCTTGCGATAGTCGAACTTCTCGACGCAGAAGGTCTTGTCCTGTAAGTT
>CAJWRP010000068.1 GCA_913046025.1 uncultured Chloroflexota bacterium | reverse complement strand
ATCCAGTAAAAGCAATTAACGACATATTGAGTGTAACTAAGATTAGCTTGGTTACGCCTCGGATTTCTTCTCATTACGACCGAGAATCGCTAAGAGGGCACCTGCTCTATCACCCTCATTAGCATTGTCTGGATCTTGTTCGCTCAATTGGTTCCTCCACTCCAAAATGTGTCACATGTCACTCACACAGAGTGAGGTTCAAATTGGAAATCAAACAACAATTATCAATGAGTGGGGCTACTATACATCATCTGTATGTGCCTTGGAGGAGCGTGTCCTCTGTACTATGTTTCCTCCGCGATAATATTTCAGAAGGTGTTTTTGGCGTTTTGGTAACATACGGCTATCTTCTCAATTCAGGAGTTTTTTATGGACAGCAGGTAGAACTGTCTGGTGAAATACCTCTGGAGTCTCAGACGGACTGATTCCTCCTACCTTCAGCCCGACTTCCTCCACAGAGTATAGGTCCCTTCCAGAGGGTATTGAATTCGACCATCATTGGTCGACTTTTTTTATTCTATGAACCTGAGGTTGGCTTCCCCTGTAGTCGAATACCCACTTTGCAGTCTCCTGTAGCCGTCCTGTTGCTGTCTTCTTGCCCATAGCTTTTCCGGCGGTTTCATCGCCGCAGTCATGGCAATATGAGGCGGAGGATAGTAAAGGCATGGTCATCAAATGATGGCTATCGGCTAACAACGGAATAATCTGATGCAACCTGGAGTTCTAATTCCGTCTTCTTAGCTGTTCTCGGTTATCCGTCGGTTGGCGTGCTGCCGGTGTGACAAGAATGATGTGGTGATACTTATCGCTAGGTGCTGTTAACGAATGGTTGTGGCTTCTGATGTCTGCTGGCTCAGTCATGCCGTAGATCGCTGTGGCTTGCGATGCAGGTGTCTGGAAGGAGTTCCCTTATAGGAGAGGGAATTCTTGAAATAAAGAGTAAATGGAAAAGTCCCGTTTATGAAGCGTGTAAATAACGAGATGGAAGAAAAATTACGTAAAGAAAGAGTACAAACGCCCGAGTAAACCAGGGCAATTGGTGTAATGACTCTTGACATATGATGAAAACTAACTAAGATATGGCCCTCTGAGGTAATTTTTTCATATCATTGAAAGCGAATTTGGCTTCAGCCGTGGTCTCTTCATTTATTCAACTTATATTTGGAGGAGGGAGGCATGGTTTTAAACAACATAAGATGTCCAACGATCCAAAGCGGCTGAACAACCTTTACTCCATAATTAAGTAGCGGAAAAGAATTATTTGAAAGGAGACCTTATGAAACGTAAGAAAGGTTTCAAAAAATGGTATGTAGTCGCATTAGCGGCTATAGCAGTGTTTGCATTTGCGTGTACTAGTACGCCCGCGCCTGCGGCTCCTGCACCGGCAGCTCCTTCGGGGGCGAGCAACGTGTTAATCACAATGGCTATTCCAGAAGTAACATCGCCATTTGGTGACTTTCAGGTTCAGACCTACGGAGCAGCGCCGGGTGAAACAAATATGGGCTTCTTCGATCAGCCTCTGGTCCATGACGGCAACGATCCCATGGCGCCTTGGGCAGCTGAGGCATGGAGCATTAACTCGGCTGGTAACGAACTCACGATGACTATTCGTGAGGGCATGAAGGTTAATACACCTGAAGCCTTCGCGGGCGAGGACTTCGGTTTCATTACCGCGGAAGACGTGGCCTGGAACTTCAACAGGCAAAACGCCGTCGTTAACCCTAGTCTTGGTGCCGCGATTGGCGCCCAGTTGGGCGCTACGTTCGCGGAGTGCAAAGCCGTGGGCTCGACCACAGTAAAGTGCCCCATTATTGTCGACATTTTCTGGGGCATGCCGATAAGTGAATTCGACATCAACGACACGACTGTGAGGCTCGACAGCAAGACGGCCTTTGACCGCATGGGTGCCGCTGCTATGCAGTTTGTGCCAGTTGGTTCCGGCCCCATGTTACTCAGTGAAGTTAAAGAGAACGAACGACTTGAAGTTGTATCCATGGTGGGAGATCACTGGGCTACTACCCAAGGCGTTTGGGATGAAACGCCAAAAATCGGTGCGTTCGCTGTCATCCAAGTTCCAGATACTCAGAGCCGTGTGGCTATGATGCAGACTGGACAGGCAGACCTGGGAGAGATCGACTTTGGCCGGATCAGGGAATTGCCGGGTCTTGGTCTAAAGTTCTACCAGACAATGTCTGATAAGGACACGATGACGCTTGCCGTTATCTGGCCGGGTAACCTATGGACAGATACAAATGCAAAGACCGAGGAAGGTATTGAGCCCTGGTTGTCTTCCGTGTATGACACAGACCTGCCTCACCTCGGTAACCCGTGGTGTGACGCCGGTAAGCCTTGCCGCTACACCGACGACAACAATCCACCGGGTGTATCTGACATGGAACAGGCCCGCTTAGTGCGCTGGGCGCTAGGTATGTCTATTGACCGCGAGGGAATCGTGGACGAACTTCAAGGTGGTAAAGGTACCCCAATTTACCTGGAGTTGATGGGCCCCAAGTTCCCGGGTTGGGATCCTACACGAACAGTCACTCAGGCGAAGGTTAATGCCGACCACGAGAAGTACAGTGACAATGCATTGCTTGGGCCAGGTACATCTTGGATTGAGTATGACGTCCCTGCAGTTGAGCCAGACTACGAATGGCCCTGGAAGGTCGGTCTGGACCCTGTTGAGGCAGAGCGTCTCCTGGACTTGGCCGGTTTCCCAAGAGGATCCGATGGAATCAGGTTCGAGATCAGCATGAACAAGTATACGTGTGAGACTGGACCTGTCTGCCTGGAGCAGGCCGATGCAGTGGCAGCAGGCTGGGAAGGACTTGGCGTCAGGACCACGCTTCTTACTGAGGAGTATGGCTCCGTAGTCGTACCGCGCATGAGGGATCGCTCGCAACCTTGGCCTGTGGTCAAGAACTGCAGCGTGGAGACGGCCAACTATCCGATGGACTGGCCTCCTCCCCCTTCAGACAGCACTTTCAGCCGACCTGCCTGGGGTTGCGCTTTCGAGAGCAAGTACCTGGACTACATGTTCATGGGCATTAACGGTGAGAGGGACAGGGATGCGCGAGAGGCTATGCACCTCGACATGGTTGACTACTACTACTACTGGCAGCTCTATAGCGGCATATCTCAGCCGCCTCGAGGGGTTGCTGGCAACCCAGAAACAGTCGTTTCCTGGGTCTCACGATCCTCAGCTGGTGGATACTGGGGTAGGCCGCAACACATAATTCCGGTCAACTAGGAAATAACGGGAAGAAATAAGTAGAGGAGAGGGGGCATTGGCCCCCTCTCCTCTGAGGTATGTATCGCGGTGCGATGGTCAGAATTCCCTTTAGGTGGGATTGCCCTCAGGGCTAAGGCCGCTTGGCCAAGAGCGACAACGAGGTTGGTGTTTACGCCATGGCACGTTTCTTAATAAGAAGATTTTTTTCGATCATAATCTCCATTATTGGAGCTACTATGATCATTTTTACATTGAGCAGGCTTGGTCCTGACCCGATTGACCTGTACCTAGGTGATACACAGGTCGAGGTGACTGAAGAGTTTCTCGCGATGGTCCGGGCTGACCTGGGGCTGGACAAAAGTCTACCTGAGCAGTACGGCATTTGGGCCTGGAAGCTCATGCATTTTGACATGGGCCAGTCCATAGGCACCGCTAGGCCGGTGAAAGACATTGTCCGCGATCATATTACGGTGACGCTACGTTTGGCAATGGGTGCGTGGATTTTTGCCATAGTTGTAGGAATCACCATGGGGGTGTTGGCGGCGGTCAAGAGGGGCACCGTATGGGATTATGGCGGTCGGACATTTGCGCTGTTCGGACAGGCTACACCACAGTTCTGGACGGGTGTTATGGCAATACTGCTTTTTGCTGTAATACTTGGCTGGTTTCCCGCAGGCACGTTAGGTAGGCAAGATGGATTCCCGCTGGCGTGGGACAACGTGAAATATTGGATCTTGCCCTGTATTGTTCTCGGGTGGCCTGCGTCGGCGGGCATTATGCGCTTAACCCGCTCAGCAATGCTCGACATACTGGACTCTGAATATATTAAGCTCGCCCGCGCCAAAGGTGCGAGCAGGACCACTGTCGTATGGAAGCATGCGTTGCAGAACGCCGTTATTCCTCCCCTTACGTCAGCTCTGGTGCTACTAGCTGATTACTTGAATGGGGCGTTAGTTGTAGAGATAATTTTCTCCTTGCCAGGAATCGGACAGGTTGCGCTGCAACAGGCCGTATATGACAATGACTGGCCGCTATTGGCAGGTACTGTTTTCGTTTTCATCGGTATCTACGTAGCATTTGCGTTTGTGGCAGATATTCTCTACGCGTTTATTGACCCCCGAATACGATACGGTTGAGGTATTTGGTTATATGCAGATGACACCGACGGACCGAAATCTCCTGGGCATCCGAGATTACCCACCTGTAGTTCGACAACTAAGAGCGGTATGGATGTTCACGAGACGCTGGCCCACATTACCAATGATCGTACTTGGAACCTTAATATTCGCCGGCCTCTTTGCACCGTTGTTGTCCTCACATGATCCCTATTCCGGGGGAATCCGCAACAGGCATAATCCTCCAGTATTCTTGGAGGAGGGCAATACTGAGCACCTGCTGGGTACAGATCACGCCGGTCGGGACGTCTTTTCCCGTTTGCTATTCGGTGCCCGTATATCGCTGGTGGTTGGCGCCATTGCGCTGACTTTTGGCTTCCTAGTAGGCACCTCAATGGGTGTCGTGAGCGGATATGCAGGTGGATGGATTGACGAGGTCATATCCAGAATCGTCGATATATGGCAGGCGTTACCTTTCCTGATGGTTGCTTTGGTATGCGTGCTGTTGTTCGGTCAGAGTCTGGAGTTGCTTTTGGTATTGATGGCCTTGCTGGCTTGGAACCCGTTTGTTAGGGTAGTACGAAGCCAGACGCTGTCCATAAAGAACGAACCTTACGTTGATCTGGCTCGTGTGGCGGGTTGCTCGACGCCTCGGATTCTTATCCGCCACATCCTGCCTGGTGTTCTTAATACGGCCGTTGTTATTGCAACATTGGCTGTGGGCAACCTGATTCTTGCAGAGGCCGCCTTGAGCTTCCTTGGGGCAGGCGTGCCGTCACCGACTCCTACATGGGGTGCAATGGTTAATGAGGGTAGAAACTACCTTAGCTCCGCTTGGTGGCCCACGGTGCTGCCCGGAATAGCCATATTCCTGGTAGTAATGTCCCTTAACTTCACCGGGGACTGGCTCCGTGACCGGTTGGATCCGCGCCTCAGGCAGTTATTGGATTAGTGCATTGGCAGCTTAGGTTCAAGGGATGGGTAGTCTTGATAGGCCGGTAGTTAAGGCTACATCCGTTGAAACTGTTTTTGAGATAACATAGCGCCAGAGGGCTTAGAGACATGACGAGCCCCTCTGGCGCTATGCTTCGCGACGAAATTTAGCCGCCAACCACCGCAGGTTGTGCATCTGAAAGCAACAAAATATATATGACAATTGTTCTGCTGATCACCTTCTTGGCCCGCAGCGCCCTTGGGCTGTCCTCAGCATTAGTACTAAGTTTCCTCGTCTGGAGAGCATTTGAAGTCACTGTTAACACTAGAGACTTAAGTTTGGGCTTGGAGTTTTTCCTCCAAGCTCTGATAGTAGGGTTAGCGGCGGCGGTGCCAACAGCATTTTCCTGGTGGAACACTCATAGTGCTCGAAAGACTCAGCTTGTGTTTGCTGTCTATATTTTGATAGCGGCCGTAACAACCGCCTGGGTGGTCAACGAGATACGAGGAGTGGAGACCCATTACGCGCTGTTTGCGGGCGTCACAAGACTTCAAGTGTTATCTCGGACACACATGTTTGTGGGTATGATGTCCGGGGCTGTGTTAGGTGGAAATGCAATGGCCGCAGGTCTATATCTCTACAGGGCTGTGAAGCACCGGGAGCATTAAGGGCTGAACAATAGGGAGTGAGGTCCGGGAGAAGTAAGGAATTGGAACAGACGGCAATGCCTTAGCGGCCTGTCCCAATTCGTCTTACACGCTTACTCCTCTTTCTTACTAGCTGGCTGAGGCTGTCGCCTGTAGAAACGAGAAGCTGGCCGAAAGATTGTCGAAGACTTGGTCATGGGGCGGTATCTCCATGATGGCCTCGCCCATGTAACCCTTATCCTCAAGCATCTTCTGCATGCGGGTGCAATCGACGTCGCCGACATCCACGGTCGGGATTGCTGTCCCGTCGACAGCCTGCTTGAAGTGCACAATCTTGATCATGTCCAGGGGGAGCGCATCGATCTCGCCTATGGGATCGCTGTCTGGGTAGCCCCTCAGCTGGTTCGTGGCGTCGGTGCAAATCCCCAGGCGCGCGCCTTCGTCGTTGGTCAGTTTCGATCGAATCTCTCTGACCAGCAGTGCCATGCTTCGTATGGGCTGACCCGAGTTTTCAATGGAAAACGTAACGCCCTGGCGAGCCGCTTCTCTGGTCATCTCCACCAGGTCCATGGCTTCTTGAGGGATGTCCTCGGGTGTCTCCCAAGCCTTTTCAAAGCGTGCAGGATCAACAATGCGAAGGTGAGGAGATTGCGGATTCACCAGCTTGGCTGCTGCCAACGCCGCCTGGAATTGCTCTGCTGCGGGATCCGTTTTCTTGGTGAGGCAGGGCCAAGCCAGAGCCAAGTTAAAGGTGAGTTCTGGGTTAGCTGACAGCAGAGATTCTAGTTCTCCCATAACGGGCCGCCAGTCCTCTCCCTCGCCAGTTTCGCACGCACCCAGGCAGGTCTGCCTTAGCTCTACGTGCTTTGCTCCGCGCTTCTTGGCCTCCGCCACCAGGCTGGGCAGATCGTTATCGGCAAGATGCTGCCTCCAGGAGTTTGTTATCGCGCCGTAAATCATTTGCAATCCTCCCCATTATCGCTATGAAGCTTTGTGATGGCACGGCAGGGAGTGTAGCAACGCACCCTGAAGCCGTCAAGCACGCGGGATAGGAGAATTACCATAGCCAATTAAAGACCATGGTGCGTCACCCTATCACCCGCATGGCCATTGATGGCTACTGAAGAAGTTTCCGCTGCCTCGCCCTAAACCCCCTGAATTGGTGATGTGCATTTATCGGTGGCGCGTTAAATTATTTATATGGCTTATTTGACCAGACGAACCTGGCAATGCCGATGTCAAACGGGGGGTTGCAGCGACGTCAATTCTTGAAACGAGTCAGCGGAGTGGCACATCCCGGAATCGCACAACAGCAAAAATTAACGAAATTCACCCTTTGATGAATAGGAGACAACCAAAATGACAAGCGCAATAGTGAGCGAAGCAACGAAGGCAACGGAAATAATAGACTTAGTAGGAATTGTTAGAGAGATCGGTCCCGAGTTTTGCACCAGGTCGGAGGCCAACGACGCCGAAGGTAGATTCGCCGTCGAAAACTTCGAAAAAATGCGGGAGAAGAAGCTCTTCTCAGCCAGGATTCCGGTCGAGCTAGGCGGTGGCGGAGCAACGCACGCCGGAGTCGCAGAAATGATACGAGAGCTAGCGCATTTCGATAGCTCCACGGCGCTGGCGTTCTCGATGCACTCCCACCTGGTAGCCACACTCCTATGGCGGGTCAAGAATGGCCTGATGCCTTCGTCCGAGCCTGCGCTTCGCAAGATTGCCTCGGAGGAGCTAGTTCTGATAAGCACTGGCGGCTCCGACTGGTTAGAGGGCTCTGGGAAGCTCACCAAGGTCGAGGACGGCTTCAGGTACAGCGGGCGCAAGGTTTTTGGCAGCGGCTCCCCATCTGGACATCTGCTGGTCACCACCGGCGTATACGACGACCCTGATGAAGGTCCGCAGGTGCTACACTTCGCGATACCAATGAGTGCCCAGGGCGTGACCATAGCTGATGACTGGAATAGCATGGGCATGCGGGCGACCGGTTCCAACTCCATTATCATCGACGACGTTTTTGTCGCCAACCAGACTTTTGGCGACAGATACCGCCGTGTCCGTCTCAAGCGGCGTGTTGATCATTTCAGGTGAATAACGATTGCCCGATCCGCACTTTAATGACCCGACCACCCCGGTTTTGCCGATGCCGGTTGCGACCTCGAGGCCAAACTCTTCTAATTTTTCGGCAACAATCTGCGCGGTGCGATTCTCTTCAAACGCGGTTTCCGGATGGGCATGGATGTCCCGTCGCAACGCGATCAAATCGCCGTGCATCTGGTCAATTTGGCTAAAATCAGTCATGTCGCTCTCCAAAGGACTTATCTCAGTACCGCGAGATCACGCCGTAGATTCTTAATTTGCTTGGTCAGACGGGTGCGGTAGTGGCTCAACTCTTTGTCGGGGCAATCGTAATCGCCGATGCCGACCACAAAAGTTTCGTAGCGGTCATCGTAGGATTGCATAACATTGTCGTGAATGGCGGTGCCACTGTC
>CAJWRP010000067.1 GCA_913046025.1 uncultured Chloroflexota bacterium | reverse complement strand
TGGACACCCCAAATGACCCTTGTAAGAACATCCCTACCCGCGAAGTCGGTTCCTGCCAGGTGCTCCAGGCTGGGCCCTTTGCGGATGGACGTGTAGTCCTGCGCCGTATAGTCGTAAGGGGCCACGAAGGGCGCGAATATACCCGCAGAGTACACAACTATCAGAACAGCCATGGATACAACAGCGAGCTTCTTTCGAATGAGCCTGGAAAACGCCCTCGATAGGTGCCCTTTTCGCTTGTCATTGGCTTCCAGCTGTTCGATAACCTCAGCTACGGCCATTAGTAATCTCCCCACACAACAGTTTCGTTACAAATCATGCAAATGTTAGCGAGCCTGTTATTCACTGATATCGAATTCTTGGGTCGATAAATGCGTAGGCTATATCTGCAACCAGGTTCGCCAAAACGAATGCAGCAGATGTTAGTATCGTCATGGCCATAATGATGGGATAATCCCTATTAAACACGGCGTCTATGGTAAATTGTCCCACCCCGGGTATACCTAGAATCTTCTCCACGATGAAGCTGGTTGTAAACATGCCAGCTAGAGAGAATGAGAGAATCGTTACAATAGGAATCATCGCGTTCTTCAGAAGATGCCTGGTGTCCACCGTGAAGCTGGACAGGCCCTTGGACTTGGCAGTCCTTATAAAGTCCTGGCCCATGACGTCCAGCGTACTGGCCCGCATTAGACGGGCCAGACCCGCTATCCCCGGAATGCCTAGTGTAAGCGCGGGAACTATGATTCGCAGATCAAACAGGCCCCCCCAGCCCGAACATGGCACAACGCCCCACTTGAGGCAAAGAACCCACAGCGTCGCGGGAATAGTAACCATGATAGGAATGGACATCAGAAATAGGGCGATGCCGACCGTCATGGGATCCATCCACCGTCCCTGCTTGTGAGCCACCCAGAATCCCAGCGGCAGCCCTAAACCAAGGCTAACGATCATGGCAGCCAGGTTGACCTGGAATGAGACGAGAAACTTGGGAAACAGGAGCGACGAGACTGAGTGGTCGCGGTGACGGTAACTTTCGCCAAAGTCTCCACGCACGACGCCCCACATGTAGTCGGCATATTGCACGTGGAACGGCCTGTCCAGCCCAAGCTGGGCTCGGATATTGTCCGCCGCCCGCTGCTCGTAGCGCACGCCTAGAATCACCTCTACAGGGTCGCCGGGCCCGAAGCGACCTAGTGAAAAGGTCATTAGCGATGCTGCAAATATTATTACAGGCACCCACAACATTCTACGCGCTATGTAAGTCCACATTCTCTTTCCCCATGCTGGTTAGAGTACGGCCAGCCTAGGACATGGCTCGCGGTACGCCTCCCTGGCGCAAACTAGACGCTATGTTTGCACGATCTGAGATGCAGTTTCAAGGAGATTCGACGCATCAGCTACTCATAAGGTAGCAGGTAGCAAAATGCCCCCCCCAACGTTCGTGGAGGAGGGCATTGCCGAATTCTATTTACCTTCGATGTACACGTGCCTCAGTTTCGGCAGAGTCATTGGTGTAAGAGCATAGCCCTTGACGTATGGCTTCAACAGGAGGTGGCGATCGCCCGTGTACCAGAGGGGTACCCAGGCCGCGTCCTCAACAATCATCTTCTCCGCGTCATTGTAAAGCTTAACCCGCTTGCTGACGTCAATCTCAACCCGGGCCGCTTCCAGTAGGGCGTCCACTTCGGAATTGCTATAGCCGCCGTGATTGGTCTCACTTTCCGAATGGAACAGAATATCTAGAAAGTTCTGAGGGTCTGGATAGTCGGCGTTCCAAGCCAAGCCGCCAAACGCCTGAAATTTCCGTCGATTCAGGTCTTGAAGGTAAGTGGCCCACTCAACCTGCTGAATCTCTACCTCCACGACCAATGTCTGACGCCACATCTCAAGTATCACTTCCAAGTCCAGACCGATGTTGCCGCCGGTCCCTGGAACGGTAATTACGATGCGCGGTCGAGACGCTGGGTCTGCATATGAGGATTCAGCAAGAAGTTGCTTGGCGAGGTCTGGGTCGAATCGTAGGCCCGCCAGATTTGGGTTGAAACCAGGGAATCCAGGAGGCAATATCCCGTATGCGGGGACCCGTAGCCCTGCCAATACCTGGTCAGCGATAAGCTCTTTGTCTATGGCGTAATTAAGTGCCTGCCGAAACTTGAGGTCATCGAATGGGGCCTCGGAAGGATTCAAGCCCAAATAGCTAACACTGAATCCAGGAGGGGATACCATTAGATCTTTGCTCAGAGGTTGACTAGGGTCTTTAAGCCGGTCCAAGTCGAACAGACCGACCCCGGTTATATCAATCTCGTCGTTCTCATACATAGCCATGGACTGTCCACCGGCGAGATTCATGTGGACCTCGTCGACCTTGGCCGGCTCCAAGTAGAATTCGTCGAACCTCTCCAGGATTATACGTTCGCCGATCTTATACTCCTTCAATTTGAAGGGACCGCTGCCGTTGGGAGCATCCAGCCAGCTAGGATCCGACTCCACCTGACTCTGGTCTAAAACAAAGGCTGTCGGATAGGTGAGCTTGGCCAGGAAGTAGGCTTTGGGCGCGTCTATTGTTATCTTTAGCGTCTTTTCATCTATGGCCTGAACGCCAGATACCGTATCGGCAATGCCATCCAGTACGTCGCGTACGCCAACTATGTCACCCAAATAAGTGTCCGCTGTTGGCGAAGCAGTTCGAGGGCTGGCTGCCCTGTTAATGGAGTAGACGAAATCTGCGGCTGTAATTGACTTACCGTCATGGAATTTGGCATCTGGCCTTATGTGGAAGGTATAGACTGTCTTATCTTCACTGATGTCAAAGCTTTCAGCTAAATCCAAGGAAAGTTGAATATCAGTGTCGATGGTGATCAACCCGCTGTAGACCTCTACAACGATACCGGACGAAGTAGTATCTGATGTCAGGTGCGGATCCAATGTTGGAGGGTCCGACCAGAGCCTGCGGAAAATGCCTCCTCGGGCCCCGACACTAGGGGCGGAAGCAGCTCCCGTAGACGGAGCAGACGACGCCGAAGGTGCCAGAGGAACCGATGAAGCCGGTGCCGAACTCTGAGTCGATCCAGAAGATGGATTTGACTCAACAGTAGATCCCGGGGTTGCCGATTCAGTTGACGGAGCAGCAGCGGGAGGCGCCGCTTCACCGGTCGTTGCCTCCGAAAGCTCAGTCGTCGCTGTCCCTTCGCCGCACGCTACCGCCAGGAGTAAGATAGCCACCAGCGGAAGTAGGAAAAGCTTACGCATAATAAGTGTCACCCACAGTCCTTTTTTCTCTTTTAAACAATTGCGTTCTCCCCTTTAATGCCCATATACACCGATGGGATACCACCAAACATTCTTGTTAATCTAATTCGGCTCTTCAGGGCAATTCCCCCAGAGCAATGATTATTCAAAAGAATTGTGAGTACCCCACTGGGCCTTTATGATTTGCAGTGGTTAGTCCGAACCCACGGTAGATGTCAGGTAGGCTCTCATGAAAGGGTCGACGTCCCCATCTAGAACGCCATCTGCATCCGAAGTCTCGAAGTCGGTGCGGTGGTCCTTGACCATTCTGTAGGGCTGCAACACGTAGCTGCGTATCTGGTTGCCCCACTCAGGCGAAATGTGGTCGCCCTTTATCTTCGCCATTTTCTTGGCCTTCTCTTCTATCTCCCTCTCCACCAGTCTGCCCATCAGTATTCGCATGGCAAATTCTTTATTCTGATGCTGGGAGCGCTCGTTCTGACAACTGACCTTTATCCCGGTGGGAAGGTGGGTGATGCGCACTGCCGTCGAGTTCTTCTGAACGCTCTGGCCTCCGGCGCCACCAGCCCTGAACACATCTATCTTCAGGTCGTCGGGTTGAATCACAACGTCCACGCCCTCTTCTACTTGTGGCATGACTTCCAATAATGCAAACGAGGTGTGCCTTGCATGGTCGGAGTCGAAGGGAGATAGCCTAACAAGACGATGAACGCCTCTCTCAGCCTTCAGGTAGCCATAGGCATAATCGCCGGTTATCTGAATTATGGCGCTTTTGATGCCAGCCTCTTCCCCAACCGAAACATCCATCAACTCGCCTTTGAAGCCACGCCGCTCGGCCCAGCGCATGTACATTCTCATTAACATGCTGGCCCAGTCCTGCGATTCCACACCACCAGCGCCTGCATGTAAGGCTACTATGGCATTGCGATCATCATATGGGCCCGAAAATACTAGCTTGAACTCTAACTCTGAAAGCCTATCCTGAATTTCCGCAAATTCCTGGGTAAACGATTCCAGTAGAGAGCTGTCTTTTTCTTCTATGGATAAGATCAACAACTCTTCCAGAGAAGCGGCCTTCTCTTCCAGAGTACGCCAAGAATCAGCTTCTTCCTTCAGTCCAGAGAGCTTTTTCATCTTCATCTGCGCCGCGGACGACGAGTCCCAAAACGAAGGCTCTGAGGCCTCTTTTTCGAGAGCTTCTACTTCCTTGTCTTTGGAAGGCAGGTCAAAGCCGCACCATTATGCCAGCTATCTGGTCCCTGACCCCTGATAACGGCCCCTTTATCTCCTGCATATGTATACGGCCCCTTTATGTACGCGGATTTTCTTTATGCTCGGGATACAGTAGTTAGATAAACCAATTGGGCAGCCTATCAAGAGCCACTCAAGACCAGGTCAGTCTCAGTCCAGATATAGTGGCTGAAACCCGCTATTCGTTAGCTTCCCAATTTAGCGCGAAAGCCACAAGGTAAATTATAGCAAGGAGGCAGGTAGCTGGAAAGCCAGTTGTCACGTGAAATAAGCCAATTAGCCCACTGCTATGCCGAACACGAACAGGCGTAAAGTTGTACAATCGGAGCCGAATTCCCGCCGTCCAGGCGTATGCAATACGGACTTTATGACAGATATCCCAGACATAAAAATTGACCAGTTAATCGATCAGTATGACGTGCTCTTGTTCGACTCCTACGGAGTGCTGGCAGGATCAACGGGCACCTTCCCCGGTGCGGTAGACCTGGTCAACCATCTCAACGACATACAAAAGCCTTACTTCATTCTTACCAACGACGCCTCGGCGCTACCGGAAACACGTTCCCAAAAGTACGCCGTTTTTGGCCTTATCGTAAAGGCTGACCAAATCATCACCTCTGGATCGCTGCTGAAGAGCCACTTCAAGGCTATGGGCCTCAATGGCACCAGGTGTGTGGTGCTGGGGACTGAGGACAGCGCCCGGTACACCGAACAGGCTGGCGGAACCGTCGTTGGCCTGAATGACCATTTTGACACCATTGTCATTGGAGATCAGTCTGGCTTCCCCTTCGTAGAGGCGGTGGACGCTGTGATGACTTCGCTGTTTCACCGGCTGGATAAGGGCGAGCACACCAATTTGATTATGCCCAACCCGGACCTCATCTACCCCGAAGGCGACGGCTTTGGCATGGCCAGCGCCAGCGTGGGGCTAATATTCGAGGCAGCGCTTAACCTGAGGTATCCAGAAAGGCCGGAGCTTACGTTCACCCGTCTGGGAAAGCCACACCCTGCCATTTACGAAGAGGCGTTTAGTCGGTCCGGCACCATGAAAATGGCCATGATAGGCGACCAGCTGGAGACGGACATCAAGGGCGCAATCGACTTCGGCATCGACTCTGTCCTTGTTAATACCGGCATCACCAATGCCGACGCTAGGAACATCCCCGACGCCCTGCGCCCGACATACCGAATGCACAGTCTGGAGCCCGGCACTTAAACTCGAACCTCTTCGGGAGCCGAACGCCCGCCAGAAAACGTGGATTATCTATTAAACAGAACCGTTACGGAGGATATCTAAAAAAATGTTGGACATTCTTATTAAAAACGGCATGATAATCGACGGCACAGGCAATCCAGGGTACTATGGAGCCGTAGGCGTCCAGGACAACGTTGTGAGCATAATACGGGGCTCGTTGGACGGCGTAGAGGCGTCTCATACCATAGACGCTACCGACCATGTGGTCTGTCCCGGGTTCATCGACATGCACTCCCACGCAGGGCTGGTGATACTCTCGGAGCCTGAGCATCACCCTAAGGTCCGACAGGGCATTACCACCGAGCTAATTGGCGTTGATGGCAACTCCTACGCACCCTTCCGCTCCCACGACGATTTTCTGGCCTTTGTTGAGATCAATTCAGGGCTGGATGGCAATCCTCCGTTGCCCGGCCAGTGGTCGACCGTTGAGCAGTATCTTGATATGTTCGACCGCAAGACTGCAGTGAACATCGCGTACATCCTGGGCAACTCGCCCGTGCGCATTAATGCCATGGGTTGGGATGACAAGCCCGCCACACCAGCCGACATGGCGAATATGAAGGCAATCATCAGAGAGGCCATGGAGGAGGGCGCGTTTGGCCTTTCCACCGGCCTGGAGTACCCGCCGGGAAATTACGCCGACACCGACGAACTTAGCGAGTTGTCCAAACACGTCGCGGAACTGGGAGGCTTCTACCACACCCACGTGCGTTACAAGGACGGCGACAGGTTCCTGGACCCTTTCAACGAGGCCCTGGAGATTGGCAGAAGAAGCGGAATACCCATTCACATCACCCACTTCTTCCAGTCGGTGCCCATTCGCGGCGGCGGACGACGAATGCTCCAGCTTGTGGAAGACGCCTCCGCCAGCGGCCAGGACGTTACCTTCGACAGCTACCCCTATATTTTGGGCAGCACCCGCATAAGCATCGTCTTCCCGGACTGGACTCATGACGGTGGCCCAGCGAAATTCAAGGAGGTCATGCGCTCGGAAGACGGTCGGGCAAGGCTGCGACAGGAGATAGGACCGCGAGCGCCATCGTGGAGCGACATGTGGCTGACGTATTTCAAGCAGCCTCAGAACCACCAGTATGAGGGCTTGTCGATTGCCGAGGTTGCCGCGCTACGCAATCAGCACCCGGTGGACGCCCTGTGCGACCTGCTGCTGGAGGAGGACCTGCAGACCTGTTACGTGGCTGCAGGATCCAACGGCAACACCTTGCCTGCTTTCGTAACGCACCCGCTGTCCATGGTGGGCAGCGACGCCGTGCTGGTTGGCGATTTCCCCAGCCCTCGCACCTACGGCTGCTTCCCCGTGATCCTAGCGGAGTACGTTCGCGAGGAGCAGCAGATGTCCCTTCCCAACGCCATTCGCAAGATGACATCGTTCCCGGCGCAGCGCCTGGGAATCCACGACAGAGGCATTCTGCGCAACGGCATGAAGGCGGACATCACAGTATTCCACCCCAAGAACGTGCACACGCCGGCCACGCGGGCCGATCCCAAGCAGTTCCCTATCGGCATCGAATACGTCATAGTGAACGGCACGGTGGTTATAAACGGCGGCGAGCATACCGGCACGCTACCAGGCCACGCGCTAAAGCATCGCAAGAGGTAGCGGCTCTAGTCAATCAGTCGTTGACCGAGCACCTGGCATGCCCTAGTCTGAAACCAGGATCAGTCTGGCTATAGCAGTTTCGGGAGGCACGACGAATTGTCGAAAGACCAGGGAGCCGATCCGCAAAGGCTCCCTCTACGCGAGACGCTAGACGCTCTGCCACCCCAGTGGCCTGATGATCCTTTGCCGGAAATACGAGGCTACCTCAGCAAATCCAGCAAAAAAATAGTCGTATTTGATGACGACCCCACAGGCACTCAAACGGTCCACGACGTGCCGGTGCTTACAGAGCACTCTGTTGAAGCCCTCAGCCGCGAGATGGCCGACGATTTCCCCATCTTCTGCATCCTCGTAAACTCCAGGGGCTTACCGGAGGACCGGGCAAGGGCGTTAAATGCCGAAATCGCAAAAAACCTGGTCCAGGCGTCCCGGCGCACCGGCAAGGACTTCGTGCTCGTCAGTCGAAGCGACTCCACCCTGCGAGGCCACTACCCCGCCGAGATCGACTCTATAGCTGAGGCCGCCGACCTGGATTACGACGGGCTTATCTTCACGCCGTTCTTCCTCGAAGGCGGCCGATACACCATCAATAACATCCACTACGTTGCGGAAGGCGATTGGCTGACTCCAGCGGGCCAGACCGAGTTTGCCCAGGACCCGGCCTTCTCTTTTACCTCCTCCTATATACCAGGTTATATAGAGGAGAAGACCGGCGGCAGCATCAAGGCAGACGACGTAACCATGGTCGCTCTGGACAACGTGCGAACAGGCGGGCCGGCCAGAGTTTCGGAAATTCTGTCGCAGGTAACGAATCGAACTGTTGTCGGTGTTAATGCCGTCAGCATGCGAGACATCGAGGTCTTTGTGCTTGGCCTGCTGAAGACAGAAGGCAAGAGGTTCATATTTCGCACGGCGGCGTCCCTGCTGAGGGCATTGCTGGGCCAGGAAGGCAGGCCGCTGCTCACTGCTTCGGAGATGGGCGCTGACGGAGAAGGCGGCGGGCTGACCATTGTCGGCTCATACGTGCCACGTACCACTGGCCAGCT
>CAJWRP010000066.1 GCA_913046025.1 uncultured Chloroflexota bacterium | reverse complement strand
TCAAAGACCTGCAATCCCAGATGAAAACGGCGGCGAAGAATCTGGAATTCGAGAAGGCTTCGCTACTAAGGGACCAGATTGTTGACCTTCGTAAGGTAGTCGTCGACTAACAACGACTTTTCTGAATTAAGATATTTATGAAGATTAATTGGCGTGTGGAACAAGGCATGAAGAAGTGGAAGGCTTGGGCCTCTGCTTTTGCCGTGTTGTTCGCACTAGCAGCTGTTGGTTGCGCCAGCACATCTAACTCCGGCGGCGCCTTGCTTCCCGAAGGCATCGAGTCCGCGGAAATCCCTCAGGTTGATTCCAAAGGCTACCTTTACTTCAATCCCGGATACCCCATTGTCGTTTCCGGCGGCTTATTCAACCTCGGCCTATCTGACGATGCGCCGTCAGAAATTGTCTCCATGGAACGCGCCACACTGATTCTAGGGTCTACAACAGCAAACATAGGGGCTTCACTGGAATTTTCCTCCGTGGGAGACAGCCAATCTGCCTGGAATATGGTTAAGGATACCCTGGACGCTAAGGAGTTCTGGGGCCGTAACCAAGACGACCTCATCCTGCTGGCCACCGGGGACCAGGGTTGGCGTGACGCCGTAACAAGAGCATATGCCGATGACAGCTTGATACCTGTCAGTGAGCACTCCCCTTCAGGTTGGAATTTGCTAAGTCATTTGCCAAAAACGCCTCCTTCGAAGCCAGTAATGGCTGGCGTCCTTCAGTTAGACGCCGCTATGTTGCAGTCCTTAATGTCTAGCGTGGACATAGAAGTTGAAGGAATAGGTAACGCATTCGGACTCGTACGTGTGGACTCGCTGGCCTTCGCTATATATACCGAGGACCCTCTACAAATGAGTACGGAATTTAGTTACGACCGCATCTTAAACTCCGGTTCGAGCATTCTGTTCGTTAGCCAGTCCAGCTACCCCGGCTTAATAGTCTCGTTCTTGCTGGGAGTCATGTCCGACCATACAGACCTCGAAATGATCGAATTAGCCACCACCAACGCCAGATACCGCACGGTAGACGACTTGCACCTGGTCATCAAGAACCGAGGTAGCTTGCTTTACGCCTCTATTGCCACCTCTAAGGACGATGCCGAAGCACTAATGATCAGCGTTCTTTTTGACTGACAGAAGCTAACTAACATCGAACAACTGCAAGTTACTGATAAATTAATCCGTCTAATAATTAATAAAAAGCGCATTACGAGCGAATAAAGATACAAATTGACACTTATTTTCACCCCAGGTAGAATGAATGTGCCTTATACCGATAACTGAAACACTGGAGGAGAGTCGTATGCCCGAAAGCGCCACGTTGACCTTGGACGAAGTCTACGAAGCCCTGCGGGACGTTTATGATCCAGAAATCCCTATCAACGTAGTCGATCTTGGCCTGATATACGACGTTAAGGTCGAAGAGGCCAACGTCGACATAAAGATGACTTTGACCTTCGCTGGCTGCGGCATGGGTCCTTATATTGCCCAGCAGGCAGAGTGGAGACTAGCAGAAATCGAGAACATCGACGACATCAACGTCGAGATGGTTTTCGACCCTCCGTGGACACCAGACATGATCACTGAAGAAGGCAAAAAGCTACTCGGTCTCGACTAAATTCAGAGATCACAGCAACCAGCGTCAAGATTTATCCCAGCCCTATATACGCTACCCATAACCCGGCCCCCAAATTTGCAGAGGAGTCCAGGAGGACCCTTAATGACAATTAACCCCCAGCAAGCCGCGCAGGCCCGCGCCCGAATTGAAGGCATGAAGCGGCAGTTCGAACAAAAGCGGCAGGTCACGGATTCACTATCAAACATCCGGCAAAAGATCGGTGTGTATAGCGGCAAGGGCGGCGTGGGCAAGACAACTGTAGCCGTCAACATCGCATGCACCCTGGCTCACGAGGGCGCGACGGTGGGCATCCTGGATGTCGATATCGATTGCCCCAATGTCGTAAAGGCCATGAAAATATCAGAGCACCCGCTGGTGGGACAAGACAAGCGCATGCTGCCGGCCGAGAAGTTCGGTGTCAAGGTCATGTCCATGGGCTTCTTCCAGCAGAACGAGGACGAGGCCATCATCTGGCGCGGGCCAATGGTGCATAATGCCATCAACCAGCTTTTGCAGTCCACCGAGTGGGGCGAGCTGGACTACCTGATAATCGACCTGCCACCTGGCACCTCTGACGCGCCACTCACAGTCATGCAGGTGCTGGACCTGGATGGCTTCGTAGTGGTGACAACGCCGCAGGAGCTGGCCAAGATCGACGCCAAGCGGTCCATCAACATGATTCGCAAGCTGAACGTCAACGTTCTCGGCGTAGTTGAAAACCTCTCCGGCGAGATTTTTGGCAGCGGCGCGGGCAAGGAGTTAGCCTCGGAAATGGGCCTGAAGTTCTTGGGCAACCTGGAGCTCAGGGCTGATTACCGCGACACATCGAAGCCAACTGTGCTGACCAGCAACGACGTATTGGACGAGTATATGAGCGTCGTAGCCGGAGTTCTAACCGCCCTGGAAGAGACTGTTGGAGCGGAAGCGGACTAAGCTTCTAAGGCTACTTAACGCACCAGAAATTAGAGACAGATAAACGGCAGGTTGATGAACCTGCCGTTTTCTCTTGCCTTTTCTTGGTGATGACATGACCGCCCTGTTCCGAAAGGTCACAGGGCGTTGGGGAAACTAGGCTGCGGGCGTGGCACGCCTGAGCACAGCGTTTACCCTGGCAATCAACTCTTTGATTCCGAATGGCTTGACTAGATAGTCGTCAGCGCCAGCTTCGAGCAAGCCACGAATGATATCCTCTGTGGTGCCTTGACCAGCGACAATAATCACCGGGCACTCCGATATCTTCCGAACTCGCTCCAAGGCTTCCCAACCATCCATCTTGGGCATAAGTAGGTCCAGAAGCACGAGGTCAGGATTGACCTCATCGAACATTTGAATGCCCTCAGCCCCGTTGGACGCAATTGACGTCTTGAAACCATCGGACTCCAACGCCTCGCTGAACAGGTCCCTCAAAGAGTTGTCGTCCTCGACGATAAGAACGTGTGGGCCAGTACCGTTATTATTCATAAATTCGCCTTATAGGTAAACATCCTCTAACCAGATAAACATCTAGTAGCCTGATTTAACTATATTTAGGATCCAATTCTTGGTCAATGCCTAAATTAGGCACAACCTGCCTCGCTCGTCTGCCCGGTCCGCATTTGGGCCTGCATTTGACCGGCATATGCCTTCCAAATACAATTCAACACGTTGAATTCAAAGACACATCTGGCCCACATCAGGCCACAGGAGGAAAACGTGATCTACAGACTCTACACTGGTGAAGATGGACAGTCCCACATGGAAGAAAACTACAAGCCGCCCCAAGACATCGAGAAAGGTCCCGGCCTGACCTGGAGGAGGCATGAGTCTGGGGACTTCATCGACTGGCACATAGCGCCCCGCAAGCAGTACCTCATAACCCTCTCCGGGCAGGTTGAAATTGGCCTTGGCGACGGCACTGTGTACACTTTGGGCGCAGGGGACGCCATGCTGGCCGAAGACTTAACCGGCAAGGGACACACCACACGAGCCGTGGGGTCGGAGCCACGAATTTCCGTGGCGATACCGGTCGATTAATTTCCCGTTAAGCCCTAATTTAAGCCGTTCATGGGCATTCGCTGTTTGACTGCTTGTGACCGCTGAATTATACTTCCGTTGTTCGCAGACCCGGATGAAATAGGTCAAATTACGACGGTTGCGAGCTAATCAGAACCAGGAGATGCTTAATAAGTGAGCTACGAAGATATTGTGGTGACGCGGGAAGAAGGCGTGGGAATAATTCGCCTAAACCGTCCCAAAGTGCTAAACGCACTGAGCAAGAATCTCTACAGGGAAGTAGACCGTGCCATCGGTGAGTTTGAGGCTGACGACGAGATTGAGGCCATCGTATTCACCGGCGCAGGCGAGAGGGCTTTCTCAGCCGGCGCAGACATACACGAGCAGTTGCGCGACGCAGAAAATCCTCCACCGCCAGACCCCAGCCGACCTGAGCAGGCCTGGCACGTAGCATCTAGCACCAAGCCAACTATTGCCGCACTAAATGGCCTCTGTTACGGCGGCGGCGCTGTGATGGCGTCCAGCTTCGATATCCGGGTTGGCTGCGAACGCACCAGCTTCAAGTTCTTGGCTGCCTCTTACGGCAGGGTAAACTCCACCTGGAGCTTGCCTATGCAGGTCGGCTGGCCCATGGCAAAAGAGCTGCTATTCACCGCCCGCGTTGTTGAGGCTGAAGAGGCATACCGCATTGGCCTATTAAATCACCTCGTACCCGTCGATGAGCTTCTGCCCAAGGCCATGGAGATAGCCAAGCAGATCGTGGAAAATGACGCCCGCATGGTCCAAGGCATTAAGGAGCTTTTGATGGACGACGTTGGCTCTTCATTCAGAGGCATGTACGACAACGAGGCACAGGCACGCAATTGCAAACTGACCGCAACGCCTGCAGAAGAAGGCTTCAAGGCTTTCGTGGATAGGAAGGGTAGGAAGTAATTTGACAACAAATAATGGCAATATGAATGGCCCTCTGGAGGGCATACGCGTTCTAGACTTGGGCCGTTACCAGGCCGGGCCCCGTTGCGCGCTAATGTTCGCTCGCATGGGCGCTGAGGTAATCAAAGTCGAGAACATCGGCGGCGACGAGAGTCGGCAGAACGGCCCTCGAGTTCGCGGACAGAGCGCCTACTGGGTGCAGTACAACAGCGGCAAAAAGAGCCTGTCCATCAACATGCGCTCCGAAAAGGGCAAAGAGGTCCTTCGCGAGCTGGTCAAGGTATCGGACGTGCTGCTGCAGAACTTCAGGCCCGGCACCATCGACATAATGGGCTTCGGCTACGACGTGCTGAAGGAACTGAACCCCAAGATAATCATGATCAACGTATCGGCGTACGGCCAGTACGGCCCTAACAGCGAGAAAGTCGGCTTCGACCCTATCGGACAGGCCATGGGCGGACTGATGTCTCTGACGGGCTACGAAGGCCTGCCTCCAATCAAGACCTATTTCCCGCTGATCGACAGAATTACTGCACTGCACGCCTGCATTGGCGCCCTCGCCGCTCTTCGTGAGCGTGAAATATCCGGCGTGGGCCAGTCCCTTGAGGTCTGTCTGGCAGACACTGGTTTCACCGTAAATGAGATACCTATCTCTGCATACCTGGGTGACGGGCAACTGACCGAGCGTCCCTCTCAGGGTGGCGGAAGCGGTATTGTCGGCGGCATGTACGAGACCGCTGACGGCTACATGATTCTGGCTGCCGGTAACGACGCCATGTGGATACGAATGTCTGAAGCTCTGGAGAAGCCCGAGTGGGCCACCGACGAGCGTTTCAAGACACGATCACAGCGACAGGAAAACGGTCATCTATTGGAAGACGAGATGTCCGCATGGTTCAAGGAACGCAAGACCAAGTACATCATCGACTACCTATCCAGCTTCAGCATCCCCTGCGCGCCCGTTAACACTACGGAGCAGGCAGCAAAGGAGCCTCAGCTTCACGAGCGCGGCATCCTGGAAGAGGTCCCCGACCCTGTAGCTGGTACCATGTGGGTCACCGGCAAGATGATCAAGTTCGACCGCACACCAATGGTGGTCGGCTCGGCTCCCACTGTAGGACAGCACACGAAGGAAATTCTCCAGGAACTTCTGACTTACTCTGAAGACGATGTCGCAGCCATGGTTGACGACAAGGTAGTCGAAACCAGCTAATAAAAACGAGGCAGACAGAATGAGCGAAGACGTATATATCGTCGAGCAGACCGGTCACGTTGCCACGTTTACGATAAACAGACCGGACAAGCGCAACGCACTGAATCCTGAAATTCACGCGGCGCTTGTCCGGGAAATCGACCGTATGGCGGAGGAAGCTACCGTCCGGTGCCTGATCATCAAGGGCCGAGGCGACATGGCATTTTCCGCTGGCGACGATCTAAAGCGCCAACCAGGCACCCCTGGTCCCCAAATTGATCCCGACAAGCCTGAGTCCATGCAGTGGCCCCAGCGTGTATGTCGTGAAGCAATTTCCGACGCACCCTTCCCAGTATTGGCCATGATTCAGGGCTTCTGCGTAGGCGGAGGGCTGGCGCTGGCCACAGAGTGCGACATACGTATCGCCTCTAAAGGCAGCCAGCTAGGCATACCACCATCCAAACTCGGTATCATCTACGACTTCGAGCGCATTCAGGTCTTCATCGATCTGGTCGGTCCTGCTTTCACAAAAGAGCTGTTTTGCTCTGGAAGAAGAGTCCGAGCAGAACGGGCGCTGGACATGGGCTTGGTAAACGAGGTCGTTGAAGTCGACCAGTTGGAGGCCGCTGCTTACGGTCTGGCTGAAGAGTTCGCGGTGACCGCTCCACTATCCCTGAAGGGTCACAAGGTCATAGTTAACACGCTGGTGCGTAGGCGCAACGAAGGCTCCGCTCTCACGGCCGACGACATTGCGACTATGCGTGAAGCGCAAAGCATCGCCCGAGCCAGCGAAGACGCCCGAGAAGGCCGCGTCGCTTTCAGCGAAAAGCGCGTACCGGTGTTCAAAGGCCGATAGACTCCCTAACACAAATCGAATATCAGCCTCTCTGTCTCTGGATAGGAAAACTACAACCATAACCATCGTCTATGAAGCCAAAGAACCTTACGGCGAAATATGAAAAAATCAAATCATGCAAACCATAGTTAACGAACCTGGGGATTTCTCCTATGTCATCGGGCCTTACAAGGCGCCAATTGCCACAGTTCAGCGAGGCGAAACCATAATCATCGAAACTATGGATGCCTTCGAGAACCGAATTGATTCGCCTGACGCCGACATCACCAGCATAATCACCATGCCCTTCGTGAACCCTCTGACCGGTCCAATCTACGTCAATGGCGCAGAAAAGGGCGACACCATAACTGTCAGCATACGGTCCATAGAGGTGACCCGCGACTACGGTGTGAGTTGTCTGATACCTGAATTCGGAGGCTTGTGCGGCACCGGTTTCACTCGAACTCTAAACCTTCCGTTGCCTCCACGAGTCATGCTCCACCCTATTGCGAACAACGAGGTCATCTTCTCCAACGACCTGGACATCGCTCCGATTCCTTTCGAACCATTTTATGGCACCATAGGCACATCTCCGGAGGTCGAGGCGATATCGTCTCTGGCTCCGGGCTTTCATGGCGGCAACATGGACGCCGCCGACGTATGCCCAGGCAATACGATTCACCTGCCGGTCAACGTACCCGGTGCCTTGCTGTACATAGGCGACGGTCACGCGGCGCAGGGTGACGGTGAGGTCTGTGGGGTAGCTACCGAGATTCCGACTCGCGGCACCTTAACCATTGGCCTAATCAAGGGTCATGCCCTGGCAACTCCACGGGTGGTATCAGACGAATACCTGATGACAATCGGCAGTGCCAGGCCCATGGAAGACGCCGCCCGAATTGCCTTCTATGAGCTAGTCATGTGGCTGGAAACCGAGTACGGCATTGAACGGCTTACGGCCTACCAGCTTTGCTCCCAGGTCGCCAAGGTGCGGCTGGCCAACATGGTGGACATCCAATATTCGGTGGTAGCCAAGTTCCCCAAGCGCTACCTGCCCCGTAGCTGAGGTATTAAAACGACCGATACACCGACACCTAAAGACTGCTACCTGGACACAAACAGCGTCCGCCTTCACTACCTGGACTGGGGTAACTCCCCGGCACAGACCATGGTAATTTTGCACGGGCTTCAAGATAGCGCCCACTCCTGGGACACCTTTGCCAATAGCATGAGCGAGCTTTACCACGTCATAGCTTTGGATAGCAGAGGCCACGGCGATAGCGAATGGTTGGACTCTAGCAAGTACACCTTCCGCGACTACGTCAGCGACGTTGAGGCATTGATCCACGGGCTGGCGCTCCAGAGCATTGTGCTCGTCGGACACTCCGCGGGCGGGCGGTACTCCTTTGCATATTCCGCCGAGCACCCGGAGGCTGTGGAATCCCTGATAGTTGTAGATATCGACCCGGACCCGGTCAACCCTGATACCGCGAGCATGTTCGAACGCTACAACGCGGAGCCTGACGAGTGGGCATCGCTGGACGCGGTAGCCGAGCGGTTACGAATCAGGCAGCCTCAGTCCTCTGAAGAGATGCTACAGTTGCAGGCAGAGGCCATGACCAGGGACTCGGGCGACGGCAAGCGCACGTGGAAGAGGGACAGGGCCATTCTGGGCGCGTATCAGAGGCCTGACCTTTGGCAGGAGTGGTCAGGGATAACGGCGCGTACTCTCATAGTCAGAGGACGGCAAAGCGGCCTGCTGACACACGAGACGGCGGTAAAGATGCGGGAGGCCCTGCCTAACTCTCGGTTGGCTGAGCTTGAGGGGGGCGGGCACTGGTTCTACCAGGAGTTCCCTGG
>CAJWRP010000065.1 GCA_913046025.1 uncultured Chloroflexota bacterium | reverse complement strand
CTCGTACATGCCAGCCGCTTCATTCATTAGCGGCACGTTTAGCGCTTCGGTCACTCTACAGGTGCGCCTTCTCAATAACGGCGAAGGTGTCGGCCTTCTCAGGATCGTATACCTGTAGCTTCGAGCTAAAGCCATTCGCCTCGGATCGAACTCGTCGCTTACGGCATAGGCCGCCTGTATAGCAATATCGTCCGGCAGGTGGTAATTCATCGCTCTGATGAACTCCTGCGGGCCCAGCCTCGACTCTGTGTCGAAGGCTATGACCTGACCCTCAGCGTGCACGCCAGCATCTGTTCTGCCTGCGCTCCTTATCCTTACCGTTTCCCTAGTAAGCACACCTATAGCTTTTTCCAGTTCATCCTGGATTGAGGGGGCATTCGTCTGGTACTGAAACCCGGAGTAAGCTGTTCCCTCATATTCGATTATCATTGCCAATCGCATACTGTTGGGTAGCGGGCGAACCCACTTCCTAATTCCTTGCGCCCAGCGCTAGGAGACTAATTCCACCACAGCCATAGGAGCTGCATCGCCTTTTCGAGGCCCAAGCTTAATCACTCTAGTGTAACCGCCGTGACGGTCCTGGTAGCGTTCAGCTAACTCGTCGAAAAGCTTATTCACTACTGCTTCGTCAGATATCAGGCCCAGCGTCAGTCGACGACTGTGCAAGCTTCCCTCCTTGCCTCTAGTGATGAACTTCTCAGCCATCCGCCGGACCTCTTTGGCCTTTGGCTCGGTAGTCTTAATAGACTCATAGCGGAGCAGATCAGCAACCATTCCACGAAGCATATGCATGCGATGGGCCGTTGGTCGATTAAGTTTTCTTCCTGAGATCTTATGTCTCATCGTTCCCTCATCTGTCTTTGAACAGAGTATTCGGCCCTTTAGTCCTGACCGACTCTGATCGGCATCTTTGCTATTTTTACTCTTCTGAACCTTGCTCTTCCGAGGCTATTGCTTCACTCTCGCCGCCTTCGTCATCTGAACTGGCAGTATTAGCGGGATCAAGGTCTGCCGGTAGCAGGTCCATGCTTCTCAACTGGTCGAAAAGTTCGTTATAAGACTTCTCACCAAAGTTTCTAATGCGAAGTAGTTCTGATTTATTCATCTCCAGAACTTCTCCAACCTTGTTGATGCCAGCGCGCTTCAGGCAGTTCAGTGTGCGGGAAGAGAGTTCAAGCCTCTCCACCGTCACGTTGTACTTCACTGGATCTATGGGTGGCAGCGGAGGCAGCCCAGAATCGTCCTCAGACTCAATCTGGACCTTGGCGAACATGAAGAACTTGTTCATAAGAACGTCGCCAGCTTGCCTCAAGGCCTCAATAGGATCAATAGAACCGTCGGTCCACATTTCTATTACGAGCCGTTCGAAGTCGGTCCTTTGCCCTACCCTTGTGTTTTCAACCTTATAGTTGACCTTACGGATCGGCGTGTAGACTGCGTCTACAGGCAGCACACCAATTGGCTGTCCATCTCCATTAGAGGCAACATCGTAGCCACTTCCACGCTCAACATTGAACTCAACAGATAACTTGGCCTCTGCGGAATCCAAGGTGGCTAGATGCAGTTCCGGATTAACAACCGCAAAGTCAGAAGACCGCATTATGTCGGCCGCGCTAACCTCGCCCTCGCCTGCGACTTCAAGCCTTAACTTACCAGGCCTGTCGACATTAGAGCGCAATCGAATACTCTTCACATTCAGCAGGAACTCCGATACCTCTTCTTTGACGTGAGGAATCGTTCCGTACTCGTGAAGTACTCCCTCAATTTTAACCCATGTCACAGCCGTTCCCAGAAGAGAGCTGTAAAGCACGCGGCGCAGGGGGTTGCCCAGCGTCATACCATAGCCCTGTTCCAGTGGCTCCACGGCGAACTTGCCGTATTTGTCGTCGGACTCGATTACCGTGATCTGAGGTGCAGGTATTTGTTCCTCTACCTCATCTTCCAATTCTGAGCCGCCGAACCTTTGTAGTTCTAGAACCATATTGGCAATCTCCTCTCATCCCATTCACTGAGGAATCGATAATAGATAGTAGCCATGCCCACTGAAGGGATCCTACGTGGTCGCTCCCTGATCTTCGATAACAGCCAAGCAATGCCGACACGCCAACCTAGGAGGCCATTACTTGGAATAGAATTCGACAATCAATCGGGACTCGATCCCTGTTTCGATATCGGACAAATCCGGCATCGATGCAACCTCACCTTTGAGATTAGCCGTGTCGAGTCTTAGCCAAATCGGAACTGGCCGCTTGGGCAGTCCTTCGGTAAGCGTTTGAATGAATTCAGGCACGCTGCCGTTAACTGCTTTCCACTCTACGACATCTCCCTCTTTAACGAGGTAAGACGGGATATCCATGCGACGCCCGTTCACCGTGAAGTGACCGTGGTTAACTAGTTGGCGCGCCTGTCGGCGAGACTCTGCGAATGCCAGCCGGTATACAACGTTATCGAGTCTGGTCTCAAGCAATTGTAAAAGCACATCGCCTGTAACTCCAGAACGTTCTCGCGCCATATCAAAGTAATTTCTGAACTGTCGCTCCAAAACACCGTACGTGAATCGTGCCTTCTGCTTCTCACGAAGTTGCAACGCCCAGTCAGACGATCGTCGTCGTCGGGGAGTTGTATTCCCCGGAGGGCGACGGCGCTTTTCAATCGCGCATCTAGGGGTGAAACAACGCTCACCCTTAAGGAACAACTTTTCGCCGATTCGTCGGCATTGGCGGCATACTGGATCTGTATATCTTGCCATTGCTTTAGTTTTCAGTCCTCCAGATTTTTCCAGTCATAATAATCAATTTATGTAAGGTTGATGCGATTCCTAAAATGTAGGCTGCAAGTCCATTTCGTTGGAAAGAGTCTCCATGTCGTATCCCTCTTTCCGTACCCTTAAGTCAAAATAAATAAGTGTAGTCGCAATAAACCCGACCGGCGATGTCACCACCGAGACTACCATCCCCCCGACGGAAGAAAATACCGTGGCACCAAAACCCTCTGGCTCTGGGCCTAGAACGATCCCTCCGATGATTAAGAACGGTACGGCCACCAGCATGAACAGCCCTACTGTTACCAGGCCAATTACAGCCGACATGCCAAAAACTCGCCGCCAGCTTCCATTTACGAGCCTTGTGCTCCGCCTAATGCCACCGACGAACTTGTACCCTTCCAGCAGGACCGCCTGGACCGCAACCGTCGCGTAAACCAGGAATCCCATTAGCAGGCCGGAAATACTCAACAACAGAAATGAACGTAGTTCCAATCCCTGCGCCCTCACTTCAAAGGCCGCAAAAGCTAGGCCCGCTGTTAGGACTAGTGCGCCCGCTAGAACCACTGCCAGCTGTGTCAGTGAAAATACTCGCCACCAAGCCCTTTGGTAGCAACTGGCAATCTTTATCTTACCGTAAATGTACTGCTGGCCCACGGCGACTACTGTGGCGCCGTACACCATGAACGTTGCAAGAATGGCAACTATAACCAATATCACAATGGTCCACGTATCTTTACCTATAACCAGTCCCACTAGGTTTATCGGAACGTGAACTATTGCCGATAAACCAAGTAATTTCCAAAAATGCTTGCCGTAGATAACGAAGGTCTCATTTAGGATTTCTCCGAGAGATCTCTCAGGAAAGTCCCCGGGGCGGCTATCCACGTAACGTTACTTCCTCAATTAATACTCTATACCCGCCTTCGCTTGGGTGGCCTGGCTCCGTTATGCGGAATCGGAGTCACATCTCGTATGCTGGTTACCATAATGCCAGCGGCCTGAATCGCCCTAATGGCGGCCTCTCTGCCAGATCCTGGCCCGCGAACGAATACCTGGACCTGTCGTAGACCATTCTCCATGCCCTTACGCGCAGCGTCTTCGGCGGCACGCTGAGCCGCAAAGGGCGTGGACTTACGTGAGCCCTTAAACCCTACAGTCCCTGCGCTGCCCCATGCCAAAACATTTCCGGCTGGGTCCGTGAGGGTAATGATCGTGTTATTAAATGTCGACTGAATGAAAGCCTTGCCTACAGGTACGGACTTTCGCTCTCGACGCCTAGTTCGTGGTCGCCTTGGCATATTAGGAACTTCCTATCCCTGAATTAGAGTTATAGATAAATATTACTTGGTAGTACGCCTACGACCAGCCACCGGCATCTTGCGCCCGCGCTTGGCCCTGGCGTTGGTCCGAGTCCTCTGACCTCTCGTTGGCAGACCGCGCCTGTGACGAAGGCCCCGGTACGTTCCGATATCGATCAGACGGCGGATGTTGAGGCTGACTTCCCTGCGGAGGTCGCCTTCCACTATCTGCTCGCGGTCCACGATCTCGCGGATTCGCGTCAAATCAAGCTCATCAAGTTCACTGACTCGTGGATTGCCAATGATTCCAGCCTTATCCACGATGTCATGCGCCCGAGTTGCACCAATACCGAATATGCTGCGGAGGGATATTTCTACTCTCTTGTTGTCAGGTATGTTTACACCGGAAACTATTGCCATAGTGTCTCCTTAGATTACCCTATCGGCTCGAGGCCTTAGCCTTGCCTCTGCTTGTGCCTTGGATTTTCACAAATGATCATTACTTTGCGGTTCCGGCGAATTACCCGACACTTAGCACATCGCACTTTAACTGAAGCTGATACTTTCATTTCGAATCCTCTCCTGCCAACTACCGCTTCTTATGATAGGCCTGAGCCCCGACTAGAAGAAGTAGCCTTCTGGCGTTGTGAGCACCTCTGCACCCTTTGGGGTGATGGCGACGGTATCTTCAAAGTGGGCCGACAGACTTCTGTCAGCGGTCACAACCGTCCATCCATCTTTAAGCTGCTCAGTCTCCCATCTTCCGACGTTGAGCATTGGCTCAATCGCTATGGTCATGCCCTTCTTCAGCAACGGACCACGTCCGGCCTCGCCATAGTTGGGCACCTGTGGCTCCTCGTGAAGAGCCCGGCCAATTCCGTGGCCAACGTACTGCCGCACGACACCGAAGCCCTGTGATTCGGCATAAGTCTGTACGGCGTGTGAAATATCTCCTATGCGCCCGCCCGCCTTTACCTGGGCAATGCCACGCTTTAGCGACTCTCGAGTGACATCTATCAGGCGCTGCGCCTCTTCCGAGATTTGCCCCACACCAATGGTGAAAGCGCTATCTCCGTGAAACCCCTGCAAAATCGCTCCGAAGTCCACACTGAGGATATCACCCTCGTGAAGAACTCGGCCACCGGGAATCCCGTGGACGATCTCCTCGTTAACCGAAGCGCATATGGTTCCAGAAAAAGGAATACTTCCCCCCGCCTTGTAACCCTTGAAAGACGGTATGGCACCCACACTGCGGATATAGTCCTCAGCGATGTGGTCCAACTCTCCGGTAGTTATACCAGGACGAATTGCCTCTTTGACACACACTTTCGTATCGGCCACAACCTGGCCGGCACCGCGCATCAGTTCAATTTCCTTTGCGGACTTTATCTCAATTCCGCTAGGATTCTTTCTAGATAGGATCATCTTATACTGTTCAGTTCGTCCTTAAAATAAAAGGCATCGGTCTATTATAATAAAGCCCAAGCCATTTTTGAATCATTTCCGCAAAATTAGTCTTGAACCCTAGCTCAGGACCACTTCAATGGCGTCACCAACATCCTCGATACTGGCCTCTCCATTGACCTCTTTCAGGTTTCCTGCCTTACGATAGTATTCCACCAAGGGCTCCGTCTCCGCGAAGAAGACCTCCAGGCGCTTGCCGACAACCTCGGACTTATCATCGTCCCTCTGGTAAACCTCGCCACCGCATTTATCGCAGACTCCGACCGTTTGGGGAGGCGAGTAGCTCTTGTGATATGGCGTCTGGCAGTTCCTACATATGAAACGTCCAGCCAACCTCCGAATCAACTCCGCATTAGGCACATTAATATAAAGCACCAGATCTATGCCGCCCTTGTCGGCCATTTCCTTGTCCAGTGCCTCCGCCTGGCCCAGCGTTCTGGGAAAGCCATCCAGTAGAAAACCCCTGGCTTGCTCCGCCCCATCCACCCAATTCATAATCAGTTTGATCGTCACATCGTCAGGAACCAAGATACCCATGTCCATGCACGACTTGGCCAGTTGACCCAGTTCCGTATTGTCCTTTATGTTGTTTCTGAACAGATCACCGGACGCAGCCTTGGTGACCTGTAACTTTTCAGCAATGCGGGCCGCCTGCGTGCCTTTACCGGCTCCAGGCGGCCCGAGAAGTATTACCTTCAATTCTGTGAATAGCCCCTTATATTATTGTCAGAAGGCCTTATCGTATGAAGCCTTCGTAATTACGCATTAACAGTTGTGACTCTAATTGTCTCATGGTGTCCAAGGCAACACCTACCATGATTAGCAGGCTTGTGCTGCTTAGGGTCAGCGAACGAACATCTGTAGCTGCGGTGATAAAGAACGGCAGCACAGCAACGATGCCTAGGAAAAACGCACCACCCCACGTAATGCGCACTAGAACGCGCATAAGATAATCCTGTGTCGGTTTCCCTGGTCTAATACCAGGAATGAAACCGCCATTACGTTGCAAGTTTCCAGACAGATCCTGTTGCTGAAACGTCACTATAGTGTAAAAGAACGTGAACACCACCACCAGCACAAACACCACTGCCCAATACCCGAAGGCCGATGGGTCCAGAGAGTTTGCGAAGAACTGCGCCAGCCTGGACAAGAACCCCTCATTCAAGGGATTCGTGAAATAATTAGCTATGGTTCCCGGTAATATAACAATTGAAAAAGCGAATATCAGCGGGATCATACCCGCAGAGTTCACTCTTAACGGCAAGAACGTTGAGCCGCTTTGCCGCTGCATCCTACCTCCCCGGAACACGCTGCGCCCGTACTGAACGGGAACTCTGCGCTGCGCCTCCGTAAACAAGACGATGCTGTAAATCACTACAAAAGCGAATATGCCTAGAAGCAGCAGGCCTGCAGCCTGACCACTCTGCAAGAAGCCCTGACCCACGACCTGCGGGAACCGGGCCACGATTCCACCAAAGATGATCAGTGAAATTCCGTTGCCCAGGCCTCGCTCCGTGATGAGCTCACCAAGCCATACAAGGAACAGAGTGCCCGCCACCATGGACACGACCATCGAAAGCGTCGGAAGGTTTAATCCAAAAGTAATGTCGCGAAGAACACCGGACTGATTGAGCAGCGTCAGCTGTCCCCAACCCTGCATGAAAGCAATGGGAACTGCCAACCAGTGGGTAAACTGATTAATTCGCTGGCGTCCGTACTCGCCCTCTTGTGATAGGGACTTGAGGCCAGGAATTACAGGCACAAGAATCTGCATCACGATGGATGAGGTAATGTACGGGTAAACACCTAGCGCAGCCACACTAAGGTTGGCCAGAGCACCACCACTGAACAGGTCCAGGAATCCCAATAGGGCCTGAGACTCAAATGCCTGACTCAAGGCCTGGTGATCAACACCTGGAACAGGTACGTGAGCTACGAACCTGAAGACTACCAGCATAGCCATCGTAAATAGAATTTTGCCACGCAGATCTGGTATCTGCATGGCATCTATCATGGACTGGATTAGCTGAGGTCTGGATATCTCTTGTGAACGCGCAGCCTGGTTCTGACGCATTAACCGATCTCCCTGACGCTTCCCCCTGCAGCTTCAATCTTCTGGCGTGCAGACGCCGAGAATTTGTGAGCTGCTACCGACAGTGGGATTTCGATTTCCCCGCGCCCCAAGATCTTGATCGGTGTCTTCAGTTCCCTGACAATACCCGCTTCACTTAGAAGTTCAGGTGTTATCTCGGTATTGGCCTCAAACACTGTGAGCCTATCGATATTCACAGGTGTATAAGAGACTCGGAAGACGTTTGTAAACCCGCGTATCTTAGGCAGCTTCTTCATCAGGGCTAGCTGGCCGCCCTCGAAACCTGGGCGAACACCGCCACCACTGCGGGACTTTTGTCCCTTCATGCCTTTGCCGGAAAAGCTGCCAAAACCGCTGCTATCTCCGCGGCCTATGCGGCGTCTCTTTTTGTGTTTACCGCCCGGAGGATTAATCTCGTGTTGTTGCATCTCAACCTTTAACTAGTCTTATGTAATTTCGGATTATCCGGCCTGTTCTGCTTTACTTCGAACGCCCATAAGCCGCTCTCCACATAATGGAGTGATTTTCAATAGGCCCACGTTATTTATACGCTACTAGTCGGCCAGTTGGACTTCTACCAGATGACGCACCTTGTTAACCATACCCATTATGGTCGGCGAATCATCGTGTATCACCGTCTGGTGAAGCTTACGAAGACCGAGCGCCTCTATGGTGCGCCTCTGGTCCCTAGCGTAGCCTATTCCACTAACTTTCCATGTCACAGATATTTTTGCCATTACAGACTTTCGTATTCAAAAGATTTGCAGGCTGCTTGTTTGGCAAGCACGCCGTATTTACAACTGAAGACAGGCTAGCCCTGTGCAGGAGCCGCTGCGGCCGCTGCCGGCGGTGTCGGTGGTG